>JAGAIH010000326.1 GCA_017626655.1 Clostridia bacterium
CCCGCCGTCCGCTCCCACGGCGGATGGATGACCGACTACTATACCGCCCTGTGGCCTACTCCCGTCCTGTTCGGCTTGGGTATGACCCCTACCTCCGCCCCCGCCGACCGCCCCGCCTACGTGTCGGCCGAGGTGACCCCCGCCATGCTGGCCGCCGCCCTCAACTACCTGGGTGACTGCCTCTTCTTCGGGGAGGGACTCCCTGCCGACCCTGCCGCCGCCGCCGAGTGCTACCGCGAGGTGGTGTCCATGAGAATCCAGGTGCCGCGAGGGCAGAATCCCCCCCAGGGACAGACCTGGGCCCGCTACAGCTACGGCTGGTGCCTGCTCCACGGCGCGGGGGTTCCCCGCAATCCCCGAGAGGCCATCCGCCACCTTATTTCGGCTTCCAAGACCCATGCCGAGGCCTGCTTCGCCCTGGGTGAGTGCTACGAGCAGGGCATCGGCGTGGACGTGGCCGACGGCGTGGAGGCCTTCAAGTACTACGGCAAGGCCCTCAAGCTGGGCTATCCCAAGGCCCAGGCCAAGGTGCGGGAGCTGGAAAAGAAGCTCCGCGCCGAGGCGAAGGATGATTCTCGTGAAAGAAGGGACGATTCATTATGAAAATCACCGTCATAGGCTGCGGCCGCTGGGGGTCCCTCATTACCTGGTATCTGTCCTCCCGCAAGGGACACGATCTGACCCTGTACGGCCGTCCCTCGTCTCCCCATATGCAACGCTTTCTGTCCGAAGGACGGAACGATCTCCTGGCTCTGCCCGATACGGTGCGGCTCTCCACGAGCCTTGCCGACTGCCTGACCTCGGATTGCGAGACCGTCATCATATCCGTCGGCGCCCAGGGCCTCCGCGCCCTTATGACCGAGCTGTCCGCCTATGATCTGACGGGGAAGACCTTCGTCCTCTGCATGAAGGGCATTGAGGCCGCCACGGGCAAGCGGCTCACCGAGGTGGCGGAGGAGTTCCTCCCTGCGTCGGCCAAGGTCGCGGTTTGGGTCGGTCCCGGCCACGTCCAGGAATTTTACGCCGGCATCCCGAACTGCATGGTCATCGACTCCGAGGACGAGGCGACCAAGCGCCGCTTGGTAGACGCCTTCTCGGGGGAGCTCATCCGCTTCTACTACGGTACCGACCTCATCGGCAGTGAGATCGGCGCGGCCTCCAAAAACGTCATCGGTATTGCGGCGGGTATGCTGGACGGAGGGGGGTTGACCACCCTCAAGGGCGCCCTTATGTCCCGAGGCACCCGAGAGATCGCCCGCCTCATTTCCGCCATGGGGGGAAGCGAGCTGTCTGCTTACGGTCTCTGCCACCTGGGTGACTACGAGGCCACGGTCTTTTCAAAATTCTCCCACAACCGCGCCTTCGGCGAGGCCTTTGTCAAGGGAGAGCGCTTTACCGAGCTGGCCGAGGGCTACGCCACCGTCCGCGCCCTGGTGCTTCTGGGACGGACCTACGGCGTCGACCTGCCCATATGCCAAGCGGTCTACCGTATCCTCTACGAGGGCCGCGACCCCGGGGAGGAGCTGGACGGGCTGTTCGGACGGACGCTGAAGACCGAGTTTTACGTGTAAGTAAACAAAAACACCGCCTCCGCAGGCATTCCCGCGGGGGCGGATTTTTTTCGCGTGACGGCTGTGCCTCCCACCCAATGACGGACGGCGGAGGGGCTTGATCAGTTCATCATGCGGGGCAGGATACCGCGGCTCTGCGTGCCGCCCTCGGTGCCGGTGGGAGGATCGCCGGCGTTGCCGTTGGGATCGACGGTTCCCGCGTTGGGGTCGAGAGGTCGGGTAGTGGTGGAGCCGGTGCCGTTGTTCCCGTTTGCGGGGGTGGTGACCGCCGTGGTACCGCCCTGGGTGCCGTCGGGGTTCTTGTCGCCGCCCCGGGTGCAGGCCACCGAGCAGAGCAGTACCGTGGACAGAGCCAGGGCGGAGAGACCCCACGCCGAGGCCTGTCGGATGCGTTGAATGGTGTTCATCGTATGACCATACCTTTCGGGCAGGGGAGTCTCCTCTGCCGTTTTTTGGAAAACACCCTCCTCGGAGACTTCCCCGAGGAGGAGAGCCGCGGCCCCGCGTACCTATGACGGTTCCAGCGCGGGGCTGTGGCCGTTGTAAGTAGCGTTGATCGGATCACGAAAGCGAGCACAGCGGGCTTTTGTGAGTGTCTTTGGGCTTGTGGCTCTGTGGATAGTATGGACTGACGGTTTGGGGGATATGAGCGGAAAAATTTGCCAATAAATCAGCAGAGGATCTGCCTCTCGGTACCCGAAAGGACTTCGCCGTCGGGGCCTGTCGGGAGGGAGCCTTCCTTATGGAATACCGCCATGACCGAGCCGTCGGGGAGACGGATGGCCTGGAGGCCGCGGTCATTACGCAAAACCTCCACCGGGGGCTCGTCCCGCTCGGCGGCGGAGATCATGTAAGCGTAGGCGCTCTCCAGCCCCGCGGGATGGGTGACGGTCAGAGTCAGCACGTCGCCCTTGACAGGTCGGTCCGAAAGGGCGGCGTTGTTCCGCCTCCAGGACCCTACCTGCTCACGGATAGCGGTGTCCAGGACGGTGCCGTCCAGGGCGGTATAGCGGATGCCGTTGTGGGTGACGGCGCGATCCGTGATCTCGGGGTCTCCCGCCAGCCGGCATTGATCCACCGTGGTCACAAGGGGACGGCCTTTCGCGTCGCCGATTCCCGTCCCCAGGCAGACGTAACCGTCCTCAAAGGCGAAATGGACCACCAGGGCCTCGGCGCCGTCGTGCTGTGCCAGCTCGTAGATCACGGCGCGGCGGCCGTTCTGCTTACCGCCGAAGCATTGGTTGGGGTGAGCCGCGCACACCCAGTCTCTGCGGGTCAGCAGCTCGGCGTCGCTCTCCTCAAAGGAGGTGGTCCCGGGAATATGGGCGTAATCCCAGACGGGGTTGATATCCAGATACTCTTTCCCGCTTCGCATGACGCAGGTGTGGGTGCCGTAGGACATGTTGTAGCAAAGCTCTCCCTCGGCATTGCAGATCTCGGCTCCCAGGGTGCGGTCATTCATGAGCTTCGCGCCCACGTAGAGACCGTTGAAGTGGTGGCAGAGCATGGCGGCGTCGGGGAAATAGCGGGTCAGATCGGCGGGCTGACCCCCGCGGAGATGGGTCAGAAGACGCACCAATTCATCCTTGCGGGGCAGTCCCTCGGTGTGGGTCAACAGCTCCACCGTGGCAACGGCGCGGGCGGAATCCAGCACCTCCGGGCGGGTGATCTCCCGTCCCACGCAGGCCCAGTCCAGGCCTCCGCCGTGGATCATGGGCCGCAGTCCGTCCAGGATGAAGGAGAGGAACAGGTCGATCTTTTCGGCAGGGAGCTGATACTCGGTCTCCTGGAGCAGGTACAGGAGACGGGCGATATCCTCCGCGAAGGAGAGGCCGTAGCCCCCTGTATAGAGGCGGGGACCGTGCTGAAAGAAGCTGCGGTCGCGTTGGATCCCTTCGGCTCCTCCCTCGGTGATCTCGGCGGCGGCGCGGGTGACGGCGCGACGCAATAGGTCGCTGTCTTTCGTCAGCAGGGCGTGGCGCACCGTGTTGAGGGCGCCCCAGATGAGGTTGGCTCCCGTCCAGCTTTGGGAAATGGCGGGCAGGGTGGCCATGGATCCCCGCCCGACCAGCGCGGCGGCGCGGCTCACGGTATCGGCGTCCAGCAGAGGGTACAGCAGAATGGTGATATTCCCGATACCCTGAGGCATCCCGATCTCGTTATGCCACCAGTTGGGATTCCTGTAGTCGTGATCCAGCCAGTACTTCAGCGCGCCGATCATGCGGGCGGCGTAATCGCCGTCACGGTACAGCCGCTCCTCTCCGAAGCCCTTGAGGATGGCCTGCATACGGGCGTAGTGCTGGGCAGGCTGCCAGAAGGAGCGGGTTTGGTCGGTATAGTCCAGATCCTCCCAGCAGAAGGTATCGGGGGTATCGGCGGGGCAAAGGGAGGCGTATAGTTTTTGGGCGGAGTCGGCGGAGATCGGCTTGTCGCCCCACAGCATACGGGCAAAGCGGTGCAGAATGGTCTTCATAGTCGGTTCCTTTCCGTGAGGCGTGGATCGGGACGGTGGGTCAGGTGAATTGCGCGTTATACAGGGAAGCGTAGAACCCGCCCGCGGCCAGAAGCTCCTCGTGGGTACCCTGCTCGGTGACCAGACCGTCTCTGACCACCAGGATCCTGTCGGCATTCTTGATGGTGGAGAGTCGATGGGCGATGACGAAGCAGGTGCGGCCCTTCATGAGGGCGTAGAGGGCGTCCTGGATCAGCTTCTCGGTGCGGGAGTCCACGTTGGAGGTGGCCTCGTCCAGGATCAGGATGGGGGCGTCGGACAGCATGGCGCGGGCGATGGTGAGGAGCTGCTTCTGCCCCTTGGAGATGTTGACGCCGTCGTCGGACAGCACCGTATCGTAGCCCTCGGGGAGGGACTCGATGAAGTGGTGGATATGGGCGGCCTTGGCGGCGCGTTCCACGTCCTCGCGGGTAGCCCCCTCGGTGCCGTAGACGATGTTGTCGTAGACCGTACCGCAGAAGAGCCAGGTATCCTGTAACACCATGGTGTAGGCCTTCCGCAGGCTGTCGCGGGTCAGATCGGTGATCTCGCGGCCGTCCACCGTAATGGTGCCGCCCTGCTTGTCGTAGAAGCGCATGAGAAGGTTGATGACGGTGGTCTTGCCCGCCCCCGTGGGGCCGACGATGGCCACCAGATCCCCCTTGTCGGCGTGGAGATTCAGCCCATGGAGGATCTCCTTCTCGGGAATATAGCCAAAACGGACGTCGGTCATCTCTACCACGCCTTGGGTGTCGGTCAGCTCCTCGGCATCCAACCGGTCCGCGGGCTCGGCAGGCTCGTCCAGCAGGTTGAAGATGCGCTCTGCCGCCGAGGCCGCCGACTGGAATTCGCTCAGGATATTGGCGAACTCGTTGATGGGGCCCGAGAACTTGCGGGAGTACTGGACGAAGGCGGAGACGTCGCCCAGGCTGATGAAGAGCAGGGGATGAAGCCCCGTCACCGTCAGGGTCATGAGGTAGAATACGCCGCCCAGCACCGTGATGAGGGTCAGGGAGAGGTTATTGACGAAGTTGACGGTGGGGCCGATGACGGAGCCCTGGAAGTCGGCGCGGTAGTAGGCCTCGCAGGCGTCGCGGTTGTGGATATCGAAGCGGGAGACGATCTCGCTCTCGCGGTGGTAGGCCTTGATGGTGCGGTGACCCGACAGCATCTCCTCGGCGTAGCCGTTCAGTTCACCCAGCATGGCGGAGCGCTTGCGGAACAGGGGGCGGATCTTCTTGGTCTTGTACCGCGTGAACAGGATGGACACGGGGACGGTGATGACGAAAACGCAGAGGAGGAGGGGGGAGATGGTCAGCATCATGATGAGGGATCCCACCACCGTGACGACGCTGGCCATGATCTGGAGCAGATCGTGGGACAGGGATGCGTTGACCGTGTCAATGTCGTAGGAAATGTGGGAGACGATCTCACCCGTCTGGTGGGTATCGAAGTAGCCTACGGGCAATTCGGTGAGGTGGGCGAAGACCTCTTTTCGCATGGTGTAGGAGATGCGCTGGCTGATCCAGGCCATCAGCACCGACAGGGCGTAGGACATGACCGCCGAGAGGGCGTAGAAGACTACCAGGATGATACAGTACTTGGTCACCGTGGGGAAGTCCACCGCCCCCGTGGCGTCGGCGCCCCCGAAGGGGTCGATGGCGTTGATGACCTTACCCGACAGGGCGGGACCTGCCAGGGCCAGGAGGTTGGAGGCCAGCATGAGGAGGAAGGCCCCCAGCATGGCCCACTTGTAGCGGAGCATATACCGTAGCACCCGACCCAGCACGCGGGCACGGCTCTGCTTGTCCATCTTTTGGTTCTGACTTGCGCGAGGGTCGTTGATGGAGCGGCCCATGCCTCGGTTCTGATTATTCAAGGATGGCACCTCCCATCTGGGATTCGGCGATCTCGTTGTAGATGGGGCAGGACTCCACCAGCTCGTCATGGGTGCCGCACCCGATGACAGCCCCCTTGTCCATGACCAGAATAAGGTCGGCGTGCTTGATGGAGCTGACCCGCTGGGCGACGATGACCGTCGTGGTGACGGTATCGGTCCGCTCCCTGGCATCCTCGCGGAGGGCTGTACGGAGGGCCGCGTCGGTCTTGTAGTCCAGAGCCGAGGAGGCGTCGTCCAGCACCAGGATATCGGGATCCCCCGCCAGGGCGCGGGAAATGAGGAGCCTCTGCTTCTGACCGCCGCTCAGATTGGTCCCCTTGACCGTGAGCTTGTGGTCGTAGCCGTCGGCCAGCTTGGAGATGAACTCATGGGCCTGGGCCATGGTGGCGGCGCGGACCACCTTGTCGTGGGGGATCTCCCGCCCGAAGCGGATGTTGTCTTCAATAGTCCCCGCGTAGAGGAAATCGTTCTGCATGGCGATACCGAAGCGGGAGCGCAGCTCGGCGGGGGTCATGGTGCGGATATCACGGCCCCCGATGCGGATGGTACCGCTGCCTACAGGGACTTGGTAGAAGCGCATGAGCAGGGACAAAAGGGTGGTCTTGCCCGAGCCCGTGGCGCCGATGATGCCCAGGGTACCGCCCTTCGGCAGGTCGAAGGAGACGTCACGGGTGTTGTCTACCTTGCCGCGGTAGGAGAAGGTGACCTTCTCAAAGGAGATATAGCGGTCGGGATTTTCGGGAAGAGACAGGACCCCCTCGGCGGCGGCCTCGGTGCCGTCCTGTCCACGGGCGTCCAGGACCTCGCAGATGCGGCCCATGGAGGCGGTGCCCTTGGTGAACATCATGAAGATGCGGGTGATGGAGAGGAGGGCGTTGGAGAGGATGGTGAAGTACTGGATGAAGGAGATGATGGTGCCGGGGAGGCAGAGGCCGTTGTTGACCCGCACCGCGCCCACGGCCATGACCGCCACCAGACCCACGTTCAAAAGGAGGTTGATGAGGGGATTGGAGATGGCCATATTGGCGGCGGCGGAGAGGCTGGACTTCATGAGACCCTGGTTGACGGTCTCGTAGCGGCTCTGCTCGTACCCCTTGCGGGAGAGGGCCTTGATGACCCGAATGCCCTGGGCGTCCTCGCGGACCACTCGCACCATGGCGTCCCCCGCCTGCTGGGAGTCGCGGTACAGCGGCACGCCCCGCTTGGAGACGACGTACACCGTCAGCACGATGAGGGGCATGACCGAGAACATGACCAGGGTCAGGATGGGATCCAGGGTCAGGGTGATGATCAGACCGCCCGCCAGCAGGATGGGAGCGCGGACGCCCAGCCTTTGCATCATGCCCACCATGTGGTGGACGTTGTAGGTGTCGGAGGTGAGGCGGGATTCCAGGGAGGGGACCGTAAAGGCGTCGGCCTGGGCGCAGGAGAGGCGCATGGTGGCGTCAAAAAGGTCGTGACGGATGGCGGTGGCCACGTCCTTAGCCACGTAGGCCGCCATGCGGTTGGCGACAATGTTGAACACCAAAGCCGCTACGGCGCAAATCGCCATCACGCCGCCCCACAGGAGAATGGAGCGCAGAC
>JAGAIH010000327.1 GCA_017626655.1 Clostridia bacterium
ATGGAGATGGTGGAGATGACCTCACCCTCCTCCGAGGTGGCCTTGACGCCCGCCCGCTCCATGGCGTCGATGGCGCAGGGGAGCTTCAGATTGGAGATGTTGCCCGTGACGAAGGACAGGTAGGTGCCGCCCGCGCCCAGCATGGGGACGTAGGTGAAGATCTCCACGATACCCACAGCCCAGTACATGGGGGCGGTGGCGATGATGCCCTTCCAGAGCACCTTGAAGTCGGGGGCGGTCTTGAAGATAAGGGACAGGATCAGGGGAAACGATAGGAGGGCGACAGCAACGATGATGCCCCAGATGCGCCCGTAGCGGTGGACGCTGTCCATGTAGTTCAGTTCTTTTTTCATGCTCTTAACCTCCCAGCAGCGCGGTGATCGGAATGGCGGAGACCATGCCCACAATGAGACTCAGGGGCAAGGCGTAATCGGTGAGCCAGCGGATCTTCAGCTTGGTGGCCATCAGTCCGCAGACCGCCATGACCACGGCGGAGACCGCCATGACACAGACGGGGATCAGACCGCTCATGTCTCCCTTGACCACCAGAGCCACGTCGCAGAAGACGTAGCCCAAAAAGGCCGAGATCATGCCCAGGAACATGGCGTTGTTGAAGATCTCGCCCCACTTCTTGTCCTTCATGCCGATCTTGCCCATGCTCCTCTGGAGCTTTTTGGTAACGAAGGGCACCAGGATCAGACCTGCGGCGATGCCCACGGTCATGACCCAGGCGATGGTGATGAAGATGGCGGGGTCGGTGATGGTGGTACCCGCGCTCGACCCGGCGGCCTCCAGGGCGTTGCCTGCGGCTACGGTCTCGTAGGTGATGGAGCCGATGACCGACAGGCGGAGCCAGGGGAGCGCCACGCCCAGGGACTTGGACAGGGCGACCACACCCACCAGGACGGCTACGGCGGGGGCGATGGTGAAGACCGCCGCCGAGGTGATGGTCTTCTTGACGGTAGACTTGGCGATGCCCAGCTCCTTGGCGCGCTTGACGGCGCGGACCAGGAAGAACACCGACTGGGCCACGACCAGCGCGATGATGGCGCCCACCAGCACGAAGAGGATGGGGCTGTTGACTTGGAATTCCATGGATTTGTATACCTCCGTTTGGGAATGGATCTGACGGGAAAGAGCCACCCAAGGTGGATGGCTCTTGGGGTCGCTTATGGGGACCTTACTTCTTTTTTCTGCGGCGGAAGATCTTACTGCGGAACAGAAGGATATTCATGGCGATGAAGAAGAGGATGAAGATGATGTAGGTCAGAATGGGCTTGACGGGGGCCAGGTGGCGAGGAACATCATGGGGAAGCCGAAGACGATGGCGGGGAAATTCTGGTAGACCATGTTGTCCGAGGCGGGGGTGCGGAACTCGCCGTCCACCTCGCGGAGCAGGATGATGCCCGTGGAGGCGGTGCCTGTCAGCATGCCGTACATGGTGAGGAACTGCTCCTCCACGTAGTCGGGGAACAGGACCTTGGCCACGATGCGGTTGTAGACGTAGGTAACGATGAGGCCCACCACGCCCAGGATGAGGATGATGCCCCAGTAGTTCTCCAGGATGTCCAGACGGATGGCGGCCACGCCCGCCACCACCATGAGGTCGAAGAAGAAGTTGCTGGCGCGGGTCATGAGGAAGTTGTTGGTGTACTTCTTTTTGACGATCTTCTTCTTCATGAGGAAGTTCAGAAGCACCTTGATCAGGGTGGCGGTCAGGACGCCCAGCAGGAAGTTGAAGCCGTAGACCACCGAGCGCATACCGGGAAGGAGCTTGCCCAGGGCGAACATGAGGAGGTAGGCGGCGGCGTAGGCCACGATGATCAGGGCGATCTGCACCGTCATCTTATCCATGCTCTCCTGCACGGGAATCTCGCCGGGGTCCTCCACCGCCTCGGTGTGGGTACTGCCGTCCTTGCGGTCGGAGAGGACCAGCTTGCCCCGCTTTTTCATGACGTTCAGGTGGATGACACCGCCGATGGCGGCCGTGAGGAAGCCCAGAGCGGCGATGGTGAGGCCAAAGCTCTTCCCTCCCGCGAAGCCATGCTCCACCTCGTAGATGGTGCCGTAGTTCATGGCCTGTCCCGTGCCCTGGCCGTAGCCGAAGGGGAGCAGGACACCCGCGGCCACGAAGAAGTCCTTAATGAAGAGGGCGGCAATCATGGTAACGCCCATGCCGAAGATGGCCTGGAGCAGGTACGTAGACACCGTGGTCACCCCCGAGTTGAAGATCTCGGTGGTGCGCTGCTTATTGAGCTTGCCCCCCGAGGTCTTGAAGGAGGAGGCGATGAAGCCCAGGGCCAGGGCGTGGTAGGTGATGACCTCCAGGTTATTCGTGCCGTTGCCGTTGAAGGCGGCGGTGTCGAACATGACCTCCCCCGTGATGGCCTTGAAGACGGCCGCCACGATGAGCAGGATGGCTCCGCCCAGGACCGACGTGGGGATTAGGGAGCGCTGGAGGATCGGGATGGTCTTTTTGAGAATATTCCCCGCAAGCAGGCTGCCCAACAGCACCGCCATGAGGATCATCCATCCCCAGACCTCAAAGTCCCAAAAATTGCTCATTGTCGTTACCTCGTTTCAGATTCTTATAGCGATGGAACAGATGCACGTACTTGACGGCGTTGAAGCGCTTGTCCCCCTTGAGCTGGTAGATCTTGTCGCCGAAGTAGATATTGGCCTTATTGCGGCCCAGGACCGTGACGGCGGCGGTATCGTCGAAGGAGAAGATTTTCTCCTCCCCCTTCACGTTCAAGGTGATGCTGTGTCCGTACAGCTCCACCATGGCCTTCTTGTCCAGGAGCACCTTCTTCTTGTAGGGGATGACCTCCGAGACCCGCACTCTCTCAACGTAGAGCGGCTCGGGGACCTCGCGCAGGTCGATGCTGTTGATATAGGCCTCCTGGGCATCGTACCAGTCCGCCACGAAGCGGTAGGGGAAGTCTCCCTCCAGCTCCTTGGTGGGGAGGTACTTGGCCTTGCGGCCGCACTTCAGGCAGGTCACGGTGTCCTTATGGCTCTCAAAGGTGGACAGCCCGCAATGGGGACAGACATAGAGGAGCCTCTCCAGGTACTCGGCGGATCTGCGGTGGCAAAACTCGCCGTCGGCGCAGGCCTCGTTGACGTACAGGCCCTCCTTGACGATGGCGTACAGCTCCTCGTCGGTCATGGGGCCGTACTCCTCGGGCATGATGACCCGGGAGACGTAGCACCGCATCTTGCCCTTGCGGACGGAGTTGCTCCAGCGGGGCTCCACGCCGTAGCCCCCCTCCAGGCGGTAGAGGAGGATGGGGAGACCCATCTTCTTGGCCAGGGAGATGATGGCGGGGCTCATGTACTCGGTGCGGCCGCTGTAGGTGCGGTTGCCCTCGGGGGCGATGGCGATGGAGCCGCCCTCCTTGGCCACGCGGAGGCAGTTCATGACGGCGCGGATGTCGGCGGTCTGCTTTTTGATGGGGATGGGGGCGATGAGCCAGCGGATGAGGTCCGAGACCCAGCCCATAGAGAAGATATCCTCGGTGGCCAGGTAGTAGATGTTGCCCTTCACCGACATACCCACGAAGAACTGGTCGAAGGGGGTCTGGTGGTTGAGCAGGATGAGGTAGGGCCTGTCCTCCCACTCCTTGAACGTCTCTACCTTGGCGTTGTAGCGGAGCCTACAGTAGGTGCCCAGGGTATAGTACAGGATGTTCCGCACCGCCTTATGGCGGGGACGGATCCAGGGCTGGGGCTTTTTCTTTTTGGCCTTCTTGGCGGGAGTCGCGCTTTCGGTGGCCACGGTGTCCTTCACCTCCGTCTGTGTGTCGTATTTCGGTATGCACAGTATGCGGATAATTGTATGCGAACTGTGAACGGTATATGAAATATTATACGGCATTTTCCGCCATCTGTCAAGTTGATTCGTCAACTTTTTTCAGAATTTACAATTTATGCCCGTTCGGAAGCCTCCGTCGGAGGCATCTACCCGCAGAGAGCCGATTCAATGGGCTTTTCCATCAAGAAAACCACCCCGCATGACGCGAGGTGGTTCCCTTTCGGTGATGCTATATCACAGACTCATTGGTCTCAGTCCCGCTTTCGCTTCTTGCCGAGGCAGAGAGCAGCGGCGGGCAGAATGGCGGCAAGGCATACGCCGGCACCTATAGCGGAGCCGCATCCCTTGCTCTCAGTCCCGTCGGTCACCTCTGCGGTGGCGGCCTCGGTGGCGGGAGCCTGGGTGGCGGGCTCGGTCACGGGCTCGGTGGG
>JAGAIH010000328.1 GCA_017626655.1 Clostridia bacterium
AGACCGGCGCTTTCGTACATCTCTTCCTTGCGGAAGGAGGTGGTGCGCAGCATTTCGGTAAAAGTGGGCAGGCACTTGCACAGCGTGTCGTAGGCGTCAAAGAAGGCTTCCTTGTCCTCCTGCATATCCTTGTTGTAGGCCAGGGGGATGCCCTTGAGGGTGGTGAGGAGAGCGATGAGGTCGCCGTAGACGCGGCCCGTCTTGCCGCGGATCAGCTCAGCCATGTCGGGGTTCTTCTTCTGGGGCATGATGGAGGAGCCGGTGGTGTAGGCATCCGACAGCTCCACGAACTTGAACTCCCAGCTGGACCACAGGATGATCTCCTCCGAGAAGCGGGAGAGGTGCATCATCAAAAGGGAGCAGGCGGAGATGAACTCCACCGCGAAGTCGCGGTCGGAGACACCGTCCAGGGAGTTGAGGACGACGCCGTCGAAGCCCAGCTTTTGCGCCTCGAAGCGGCGGTCGGTGTTGTAGGTAGTACCCGCCAGGGCGCAAGAGCCAATGGGGGAGAGGTTCATGCGGCGGCTCACGTCCTTCAGGCGGTCGATGTCGCGGAGGAGCATCATGGCGTAGGCCATGAGGTGGTGGCCGAAGGTAATGGGCTGGGCGCGCTGGAGGTGGGTGTAACCGGGCATGATGGTGGCGGCGTTGGCCTCGGCCTGCTCGGTCAGGGCCTCAATGAGGTCGCGGACGAGGGAGATGATCTCGGTGATCTCGTCGCGGAGGTACATACGGATATCCAGGGCCACCTGGTCGTTGCGGCTTCTGGCGGTGTGGAGCTTCTTGCCCACGTCCCCCAGCCGCTCGGTCAGCACCTGCTCCACGAACATATGGATATCCTCGCAGGTCATGTCGATGGGGAGAGCGCCCGACTCGATGTCGGTGAGGATCCCCTCCAGACCCGCGATGAGGGCGTCGGCTTCGGCCTCGGTGATGATATCACAGGCGGCCAGCATAGACGCGTGGGCCATACTGCCCGTGATGTCCTGGCGGTACATACGGGAGTCAAAGTGGATAGAGGAATTGAAATCGTCGGCGATCTGATCGGTGTGGCCGTCGGTGCGGCCTGCCCACATTTTTGGCATGGTTTATAGATTCCTTTCGGTAGGTTCGGTATGCAATGAATGCTACTATTATAGTCCTTTTCCGCCGTTCTGTCAAGGGGGATTTGTCATTTTTCGCATATATTCCCGTGGCGGACAGGATACGTACAGAGCCGAGGTCCGGCATGTTTTCCTCTTTCTTCACATAGACTGACTTACAGTTTGCTTTGAGGTGGGAACATGAAAACAAAGATCGGACTTTGGCAATTGATGGGTTTCGCTGTGACCTCCCTTGGGGGGACCATTCTGCATTTTCTCTACGATTGGCTGGGACAGTCCCCCTGGATCGCTCTCGTTTCGGGGGTGAACGAATCCACCTGGGAGCATATGAAGCTGCTTTTCTGGCCCATGCTCCTGTTCGCCGTCGCGCAGGGCTTTTTCTTCAAGGATCGGGGGGACTTTTGGTGCGTCAAGCTCCGTGGGATCCTCCTCGGGATGGTGCTGATCCCCGTGGTCTTCTACACCTACAACGGGGTGGTGGGGAAGTCTCCCGACTGGATCAACATCGCCATTTTCTTTGTGGTGGCGGCGGCGGTGTATATCTATGAGGCGCGGCTATTGGGAAAGGAGGAGATTCCCTGCCGTTCGCCCGGGTGGGCGGTGGCGGTGCTGGGTGCGCTGGCGGTGCTGTTTGTGGTGTTCACCTTTATCACGCCCGAGATTGGGATCTTTCGGGATCCCTTGACGGGGACCTACGGGATCTGAAAAAACAACCCCACTCCAATTGAAGTGAGGTTGTTCTCATCCGCTTTACAGGCGACCGCCGATCTCGTCCGAGCGGTGTCGGTGATGATGGCGCTTTTCCGAGAGACAATCACAAAGGGCATGTCCTTTTTGGTGATCCTCTCGCCTGTGTGGGCGGATCTCTTTTTGGTCATGAGGAATACGGCGCCGATCCCGATCCCCGCGCCCAGATACAGGTAGGAGGCCAGCATGGTGGGGCCTATATGCTGCAGCAGGAGCTTGGAGAGGGGAATATTGATGGCGTAGAGCGCCGCGGCCAGCACGGCGAAAAAGATGGCTACGATTTTCTTGTTCATGGGGGGCCTTTCTACTGTCGTTCAATGGGGTTATTATACCACACTTTCATGGACATGTCAATCAGTTTTGCGCGGTTTCTATTGCGGAAGCTCCGACCGCGCTTGAACCGAATGACAGCGTGTAATCAAAAAACGGATCCACCCGCTTGTCAGCGGGTGGACAGCGTTATTCGGCGGCCTTGAAGTTATAGATGGGCTTGATCCGACAGACGATCTCCGCGGTAGGCCCGATATTCTCCACGATCTCCGATAGGCTTTTGTAGGCCATGGGGGACTCGTCGAGAGTGTCGGGGACGACACAGGTGGAGTAGATGCCCGCCATCTGGGCCTCATACTCGGCCATGGTCAACCGCTCGAAGGCGGCAGAGCGGGACATGAGGCGGCCCGCGCCGTGGGGGGCGGAGCGGTTCCAGTCCTCGTTGCCCTTGCCCATACAGATCAGGGAGCCGTCCCGCATATTGATGGGGATGAGGAGCTTTTCACCCTCCTTGGCGGAGACCGCGCCCTTGCGGAGGATCATCTCGTTCACGTCGATGTAATTATGAATGGTCTGAAAGGTCTCCAGAGCGGTCCACCCGCAGGACTCCAGGATGATCTCAGCCATCTTTTCGCGGTTGCGCTCGGCGAACTGCTGGCAGATATCCACGTCGTGGAGGTAGTCCTCCATGAAGGAGCCGTAGAGGAAGCAGAGGTCGCGGGGGAGGGTGGGGTCCTTAGCCTTGAAGTCCTTCTCCAGGGCCTTCAGGGTGGCTTGGATCTCGGAGCGCCGACCCTCGGCCTTGTAGGTGGCGATGATCTCCTCCCGCTGCTTGAAATATTCCTCCTTGCCCATATTCAGGTCCACGGCGATCTGCTGGTAGTATTCCGCCACCTGGGTGCCGAGGTTGCGGCTGCCCGAGTGGATGACGAGGTACTTCCCTCCCGCCTCGTCGGTGTCCACCTCGATGAAGTGGTTGCCGCCGCCCAGGGTACCCAGGGAGCGCTCCAGGCGCTTGGAGTCCTTCAACTGGCGGTAGCAGCGCAGGCGGATCAGGTCGAAGCGCTCCTGCCGTCCCTCCCAGACATTCCGCCCGCAGGGGATGGAGTGGGCCGCCGCGTCCAGCTTTTCAAAGTCGATCTCAATATTCCCCAGGTAGACGGTGTACATCCCGCACCCGATATCCACCCCCACCATGGCGGGGACGATCTTGTCGGTGACGGTCATGGTGGTGCCGATGGTACAGCCCTTGCCCGCGTGGACGTCGGGCATGATACGGATCTTGCAATTGGCAAAAGCCTCGGTGTCGCAGACCTCGCGGATCTGCTCCACGGCGCCCTCGTCCACGGTGGTGGCGAAGCACTTGGCGGTGTTATGGGTTCCGATGATTTCGGTCATGTCTTTCTCCTTTCGTATACGGTCGGGGGATATTCGGTGGTGTTTCAAATTTGGGTTTATCGGTCTGACGGAAGAGAGTGAAATTGGGAAGGGTGACCCTCATCCGTCACGCCCTTCAGGCGTGCCACCTTCCCCCAGGGGAAGGCAAGTAGTCAGGTATGTTCCTCGTTCTCACAAAACTAAAAACATACTGATATATATAAGTTTTTGGACAACGTAAAACATAAAAAAGTCTTGCCTTCCCCGCGGGGGAAGGTGCCGACCAGCTCCTGCGGCGGGAGGCGGATGAGGGTGGATCGTGTCACCGCCTCTTCCGTCAGACCACAGACCTATAAACCCCAATTTGAAATTCGTCTGAATATTCGCACATTCAATCACGTAGGACCGCAACGCCCCCCGACCGTCATCGGATTCAGACGTTGTTCCCGTTCAGAATAGCGGTAAGCTGTGTAAGAATGTTGCCGTTGCCATTCAAAGTAATGTTGCCTACGTTCTCGCAGATGCGCTCCACGTATTCCAGCTCCTTGAGCTTGTAGAGGGTCTGGTTCTCCTCCATCAGCTTGGCCGTATTCAGCAGGGAGCGGGTGGAGGCCACCTCCTCGCGGCGGGTGATGACGTTGGCTTGGGCGCGCTTCTCGGCCACAAGGACGGTGTTCATGATCTCGCGGATCTCACCGGGGAGGATGATGTCCTTGACCCCCGCGTCGGTGATCTCCACGAACAGATCCCCCTCCTTGGCCTTCAACTTGGCGAACACGAACTGAGACATCTGCTCCTTGCTCTCCAGAATGTCGTCCAGCTTGTACCTGCCCACGTACTCGCGGAGAGCCAGTTGAGCCGCCACGTGCATCTGCTCCTCGTAATCGTCGATCTCGGTGAGGATCTTTACGCAGTCGGTCACGCGGTAGGTGCAGACGAAGTTGACGCGGATGGAAACCTTGTCGGCGGTGAGGATCTCCTGTCCCGTGATGTTCATTTGGGTCAGGCGGGTGTCCACAAAGCCCACGTCCACCTTGACGGCGTTGTTCCAGAAGTAGTAGGTGCCCGCGTCCAGAATGCGCTCCAGCTTTTTGTTGAAGTAGAGCCTTGCCTTCTGGTACTCGGCTACCTCCACCTTGGTATACAGGGCAGGGGGGATCTTGGAGAAGATGTGGGTGGGGACGGACTCATCCACCGTGGGGGTGGAGATGTTCACCAATTTGAATTCATGCTGATCTACCGTCTTCCAGAAGGCGTACTTGCCGCGGTGTAGCACCGAGGAGAATTTGCCGTTGACGTAGTGAAGGGCCAGCTCTTCGTCGCCCACCTCCACCACCGCCACCTGCTCGGCCACGGCCTTATCCGCCAGCAGGATCTCCAAGGCGCAGTTGGGGCAGAGGACGGGCTGGTTCAGGTTGTTGACAATGATCTCGCGGCCGCCGAACGCGTGATACTTCCCCGCGCCCAGAAACTTGATGTATTTACCGTTTTTGAAGAGGAAGCCTCTTTGGTTTTCGTTGATGATAACTTTCTTCATGATATGTAATCCTCCTGTAAGGTAGTCTTTTCGTCTCGCCATCATTCCTGCAAAAGCGGCGGCTGAGGGCTTGAGTGTTACCGTCACGGCGCGGAAAGGAGTCTTTTGGCGCCGATCCGGAAAACACGGTATCCGCTCTCAGGCAGAGCCGCCTTTGCATGGCTCCGACAGAAAAGCGGGGCTTTCCCATCCTTGCCCGAATGATAGCAGCTTTCTGAAAAAACGTTCTCGCACACGAAAGCGGACCTTCGCGTACCATTTTTGCGTCCCGAAGGACAAACCGATCCACCGGCGATACGTCTTTCGACGCACGGCGGGATTCGAACCCGCGGTAACGGGGAGTTGAACCCCATCGAACAGGACCTTGGTGTAAGCCTCAGTCCACTCGATTGCCCTGTGCAAGCCACCCCCGGCATACGCTTTGGCAGAGCCTCGCGCACCGCTGTGGTTTCATTCACACGCGCTGTTGGTGTCTTGCAAGTGTATTTTACCATATTGTGGGGTTGGATTCACGGAAAAAAAGCTGCGAACTCACGGATTTCCAATAATTCTCAAAGAATCATACCGTTTTTCATGAAAAAATTCTATGCTCTCTATGTGAATGCTTCCCCTCCAAAGAAAAAGGGGACGGTCGACCGCCCAATACCATTACACTAACTTAATGCTATTGGCCTTTCGGTGAGTCCCCTTTTTAGTTGGTATTCTCTTTACTCCGTCTTCATATCCTCGCCCTTGCGGTACTTTTCGGCTTGCATACGGAACATCTCGGCGTACTTTCCGCCCAGGGCGATCAGCTCCTCGTGGCTTCCCTGCTCGCACAGCTCTCCGTTTGCGAAAAGGAAGATGCGGTCGGCGAAGCGGGTGGTGGAAAGGCGGTGGGAGATGAAGATGACCGTCGCCTCGCGGCCGCTACCGTGGGAGTCGGCGGCATGGAGGATAGAGTGGTTCAGCTCGTACTCGGCCACGGGATCCAGGGCTGAGGAGGGCTCGTCCATGATGATGAGGTCATAGGGGCGGACCAAGACTCTTGCGATGGCCACCTTTTGGGCCTCGCCGCCCGACAGCTCCACGCCCTCCTTGTCGATCTCTCGGGTCAGCGGGGTCTCCAGGCCCTGCTCCAGGGTGTTCAGACGGTCGGTGAAGGTGGCGTCGTCCAGGGCTTTACGGATGCGGGATTCGTTCTCGGGGGTGCGGTCGTAGCCTCCGCCCATGACGTTCTCTCCCAGAGTGGCGGCGAAGATGCGGTAGTCCTGGAACACCGCGCCGATACGGTCACGGTACTCGGTGAGGTCATAGTCGCGGATATCGCGGCCGTTGTAGAGGATGCGCCCCTCGGTGGGGTCGTAGAGCCGCATGACCAGCTTGATGAGGGTGGTCTTGCCCGCGCCGTTGTAGCCCACGATGGCGGTCCTTTCGCCCTTGCGGATGGTGAAGCTAACATTTTTCAGCACGGCGGGACGCTCCTCCCTCGGCTTTGGGATCTCCTCCTCGTCCTTCTTCCCCTGCTCCCTGCGCTCGAACTCCTTGATCTCGGCGGCCAGGGCGCTCTCCTCGTCGGTGAAGACCGACCGGTAGGTGAAGCTGACGTTTTCAAAGGTCAGGGACTCGAAGGGAGGGACGGGCTCGGTACCCGAGGTCAGGCGGTTCTCATGCTCCAGGAACTTGAAGTATTTCTCGATGTAGAGGGCGTGCTTGGGCAGCTCGGTGAGAGAGTCAGCCAGGTTCATCATGATGGATTGCAGCATCCACAGGGATGCCACGGCGGCGGCGAAGCCTCCCAGACGGACCCGTCCCGCCGCCAGCTCGAAGATCATGATGAGGATGGTGGCATAGTAGGTCCCTCGGCGGGCGATATTGAAGCCCACGCCGTAGAGGAGGGTGAACTTCTTCCCGTATTTGAGGTCCAGGCGGTTCAGCTCCTTCGCCGTTTCCTCGCAGTCGCGGGTCATCATGTCCCCCACCCCCGAGGTACGCATCTCCTTGGCGTAGTCCGACAGGTTGAAGACGCGGGTGACGTAGCTCTCCCTGCGCCAGAGGGGATTCATGATCTCCATGACGCGGAGCCACAGGCGGTTGCCGAAGTACTCCACCACCAGGGTCACCCCCACGCCCACCAGCATGAGGATACCCATCCACAGGTTGATGGACATGAGGAGGGCCGAGATGGCGGTGGCCGAGATGATACGGTTGATGATATTCCACAGCCCCCGCACCACAGCGATGGCGCGGTTATCGGACTCCCGCATGGCCCATACGAACTGGTTGTAGAAGTCGGGGTCGTCGTAGCAGGCCAGGTCCATGCGCTGTGCCTTGCGGTACAGCTCGGCGTGCATCCGATAGCGGAGCTTGTTCTCCAGGATGGGGTTGAGGATGAGGGTATAGATATGGTCGGGGATGAAGACGATGATGTAGAACAGCGCCAGGGCCAGGATGAAGACCGCCACGTCCCCGAACCTGTCCGAGGTATCCAGGGCGTTGAACATGGCGTTGCGGAAGTAGACGGCGGCGGTGTCGATGCCCGCCCACATGAGGGACCAGAGGGCCAGGAAGATGACGTAGGAGGGGAGGAGCCTCCAGACCTTGGACAGGATCTTGGCGTCGTAGACCAGGACGGTACGGGCGCGGCGGCGGGGCTTTTGGGGCTTTGCGGTCGGGGTCATGCTCCCACCTCCTCTCGGGCTTGCGCTTCGGCTTCGGTTTCACGGTAGCTCTCGGCTTGCTTACGGAACATATCGGCGTAGTGACCGCCCCGCTCCATCAGCTCCCTGTGGGTACCGCTCTCCACGATGCGGCCCCCCTCAAAGAGGTAGACGCGGTCGGCGGGAACGGCGGAGGAGAGGCGGTGGGAGATGAAGACCACGGCGCGGTCGGCGCAGGCCTGCATCATGTTCTCAAAGAGCTGATACTCGGCCACGGGGTCCAGGGCAGAGGTAGGCTCGTCCAGGATCACCACGGGGGACGCCGAGGCAAAGACACGGGCCAGGGCGATCTTCTGAGCCTCGCCTCCCGACAGGACCTCCCCCTTGTCGTCGAACTCTCGGGTGAGCATGGTATCCATGCCGTGGGGCATCTTCATGACGCGGTCATAGGCGCCGCTCTCCTTGAGGGCGGTCTCCACCAGGGCGCGGTCGGCGGCCTCTCCCGCGGGGTCGGTCCTCATGGGGCGCATGAGGATGTTCTCGGCCACCGAGAGGGCGAAGGTGCGGTAGTCCTGGAAGACGGGCTTGAAGGTATCCCGCCAGGATTGGAGGGTATGGTCCTCCATGGGGACGCCGTCCATGGTGATGCTTCCCTCGCTTGGCTCGTAGAGGTGGAGCAGGAGCTTGACGAAGGTGGACTTGCCCGAGCCGTTCTGGCCCACCAGGGCGATCTTCTCCCCGGGGGCGATGCGAAGGGTGATATCGCGGAGGGTATCGGTCTCGGCTCCCTCGTAGCGGTAGCGGAGGCCCTTGACCTCGATGGTACCGCCTCGGGCGACGGTCCCCTCGGGGTTGGGCTTGATCTTGGGCTCGTAGTCCAGGAAAGAACGAAGGTTCTCGATGTACAGGGCGTGCTCGTGGAAGGAGACCAGGTTGGTGACCAGGCCCTGGAGGTAGCCCGAAACAGAGCCGACCGAGTTCAGCACCACGATGCAGTCCCCGACCCCCACCGTCCCCCGCACCAGGGTGGCGTGGACGGCGTAGAGACAGGCCCCCAGGACGGTGACCACCTCATGGGAGATACGGGCGGTATAGTCCAGGGCGGCGGTGCGGAGGCCATATCTGCGCTTGATCCTTTCGATCTCCACGGTAGTCTCGTCCAGGTCGCGCAGGAGCTTATCCGACATTCCCGTCAGGCGCATCTCCTTGGCGTAGTCCTGGAGGTAGAAGCCTCTTTGGATGTAGTTGGCCTTCCAGGCCAGCTTCTGGATATGGTTATTCTCCTTAAAGGCGATCTTGTTGCGCTTCCCTCGGATGAATCCCACCGCGAAGGGGATGAGGGCGAAGAGCATGAGGATGGGGTCGATGCTCCAGAGCAGGAGAGCGTTGGCGATGAGAGAAAAGACCTGGCTGAAGAGCCGCTCCAGGGACCAGAGGACGTTGAAGGCCCGATCCTCGGCCTCGTTCATGGCCTTGACGTACTTTTCGTAGTAGGCGGGGTCCTCGTAGCAGGACAGCTCCACGCGGCGCATCTGGGTATAGAGGGCGGTCTTGATGGCCAGGGTCAGCTTGCGCTGACTGATGGGGGCGTAGATCTGCCAGAAGGCCTGCTGGGCAAAGAACACCGTGATGTGGATGGCGAACATTCCCAGGATGAACCAGGTCAGAGTCACGGGATCGCCGTTCTTCCCCAGGTGATCCACCACAACCTTGAGGAGGAAGGAGCCGCTGAAGAACTCGATCACCGACCAGGAAAGGTCCAGGATGACGTCGATGATCATGTAGGCGGGGGCGGCGCGGCGGATCATTCCCAGCATGAAGAGGTTGTTTTGCAGGACACGGCGAAGGGAGAGCTTTTCGGGCTTCTTTTCGGCGGGGTCCTTTTTGATTTTGGTTTTCTTACTCATAGATCGAACAGGTGGGTGCAAGGTGTTGAGGTACGGACGGAAAGAGAGAGTGCGAGGCGGTCCTTCTATACATATAGTATCATTCCGAGCCAAAAGGTTGGCTCATTTTTCTTTTTTCAGGAATCATTTACCGCCCGTCTCCCGCTTGTGCCGTCCGACGCGCAGGGACGCGGCTATTCGGGCGGTGTCTTGGGCTTGCCGGCGGGCTTCACCATTCCGAAGGGCAGGGCGTGCCGTCCCTCCTCGTGGCAGATGAGCAGGACCATCTCCTCGCTGTCGGGGCATTCGTAGACCTCGCGGGGGCAGAGGCGCTTGCCCTCGAAGACGGCGATGCGGACCCGGCCGTCGTCCTCCCAGGGGAGGGCCTCGATGCGGGTGGAGGGGTCGGCCTCACCGCAAAGGAACAGCTCGTCGATGTCCACCCCAAAAACCTCGGCCATGGCGGGGAGGAGGGAGACGTCGGGGCAGGAGAGCTGGCGCTCCCACTTGGATACGGCCTGGGAGGTGACCCCCAAGCGGTCGGCCAACAGCTCCTGGGTCAGCCCCGCGGCGCGGCGGAGGGCGGCGATGTTCTCGCCCAGGCGGGAAAAGTCGTATCTCATGGCACAGATTCCTTTCCGCGGCGCGGGGTGTGGTTTGGCGCACGCATCCTCTATATTGTACCACAGCGGAGGGCTTTTGGCAATAAACCGATGGTTGTTTTTCCCATACACGGCGTAGAAAAAAGCCCCGCCGCGCAGGCAGGGCTTTTATGGGTATGGGAAATTACTCGAGAACGATGACGACGGTCTTACCCTCGGTCAGGGCCTGGTCCTTGATGGACTCGAAGGCCTTGGACTGACCCTCATCCTCGTAGTATGCCTTCCATCTCTTACCGTCGCCGGCAGTCAGCTCGCCGATGGTCTTCAGGATGCCGTTCTCGTCGAAGCAGGTGATCTCCTCCTCGAACTCGCCGGCGCAGAACATCTCGATGGCGTCGCCCAGGGTGCCGTCGCAGGAGGTCTCGCCCTGGTACTTGGTGGCGGCACCTTCCTTGATGATGAGGTTGACCTTGATGGCCACGGTAGCGACGGGCGCGGTGGTCTCCTCGGTCTCGCCGCCGTTGTCGCAGGCGATGAAGGCGGTGCCCAGCAGGCAGATGGCCATGGCGATAGCCAGGATCTTCAGAAGCTTCATGTTGAATTCCTCCAAAATGATAAATTTTGATGGCTCTATTATACTACATGAAAGCCAAATTGTCAACTGCTTCTCACAAATTTTCACTTTTTGCCCAAAAAGCGCCGGTTCGGTGTTGTGCAAAGTGTCGGGGTCAGTTGTGCAGGATGACCATGAGTTGGGTGAGAGCGAGGAGGAGGAGCCACAGGGCGAGTCCCCCTGCGGCAACCGTGGCGAGGGGATCGACCATCCTCCAGGAGAGGGTACAGAGGAGAGCGGAGGAAGTGGCTAAAAGGAGACAGATCCAGGACGGGAGGAGGAGAAAGGAGGAGAACAAAAGGCTATACCAGGCAAAGGAAAGGGTCACCGCCAGGATCAGGAAGGTGATCCCCCGCCAGCGGAGGGCGTCGCGGTCCCCTCCTCCTGCCCGACAGGCAAGGATATAGCCTACGGAGACCCCCGCCAGGGCATAACTCAAGAGCCACAGGATCCCCACCAGCCACAGGGGCGGCAGAAGGGCTTCCGCCCCCAAAAGGCGGAGGATGGGGAGGGGGCTTCCCACGGTCAAGCGCAGGAAGACCGCCGCCGCGAGGCCCGAGCAAGCCCCGACCAGGGCGTAAGTTTTATGAATTTTGCCAAAGGATCCCGTCATTTTCATGATGCTTCCCTCCCGACAGCTTTTTCCTACTGTATGCGGGAGAGGGCGGGATCATGACAGGGGATGGTCGCGGCGGGAAAAGCGGGAGAACCAGCGGCTGAACCAGGGGAAGGGAGCCGTATCGCGCGGGGGATCGGGCTCTCGGGCGGGATCCTCGGGGAGAAGATCGTTGGGGAGGAGGGGGATACGGTCGGGGTCGGCGGGGTCGTGGGGGACGAGGGGGATGGGTGGCTCGCCGTGGAGGGTACAGGTGTCCGTGGGCTCGGTGCCGCGGACAAACCAGCCCCGCTCGGTGGGGCGGCCGCCGATGGGATGGGTGCAGAACTCCCCGGGCAGACAGCCCGACAGGGGGCAGAACTCCACCTCGGTGACGGTATCGGGGAGGTCAAAGGCAGTCTTGGGGGGCGCGCCGCGGTAGGCGGTCTCACAGGCGGCCATGAGGTCGTCCCAGATCGTAACACAAGGATTGCCGTGGATGCCCCGCAGCTCGGTAGGGTAGTCGTAGCCCATCCAGACCCCCGCCAGGAGGCGGGGGGTGTAGCCTACGTAGCGGCGGTCACAGTTGTTCTGGGTGGTGCCGGTCTTGCCCGCTGACTCGATGCGCAGGTCCTTGACGCTTCGGAGGTAGCGGGCGGCGGTGCCGCGGGTGTTGACCTCGCAGAGGAGGCGGGTGAGGATGGCGGCGGTCTCCGCTGATATGGCGGGATTCTCCTTATCCGCAGGGAGGTTTTCCAAAAGGACGTTCCCCTCTCCGTCCAGCACGCGGTGGTAGGAGACGGGGGACTTATAGACGCCGTCCGTGAGAGCGGTATAGGCGGCGGTCAGCTCTCGTGAGGTGACACCGACGCTCTGCTGGCCCAGAGCCAGGGAGGAGACCGTCAGATCATGCAGGGGGGCGGCGTCGGGCGGGATGAGGCTGTGAAGCCCCAGGGTATACCGGGCGAAGGAGAAGGACTCGGGGAGGCCCACCTCCTCCAGGATCCGCACCGCCACGGGGTTGAGGGAGTGGGCCACCGACTCCCCTACGGTGACCCGCCCACGGTAGAGGCCGTCGGCGTTGGCGGGCCAGGGCTGACCCTTTCGTTCCTCCAGCGGCTCGTCCTCGTAGATCCCCGCCCAGGTGATGAGGCCCCGCTCCAGGGCAGGAGCGTAGACCGACAGGGGCTTGATGCAGGAGCCTGCGGGACGGCGGGTGTCGGTGGCGTAGTTCTGGAGGCGGTTGGCGGTCTTCTCCCCCACCGCTCCCGCCACGGCCAGAATATCCCCCGTGCGGGGGTCCATCAGGATACAGGAGGACTGGGGGCGGCCGCCCTCTCCCATGGGGAAGTGGGTGAGGTCAGCGTAGTAGGACTCCACAATGGCCTGGAGGGTCTCGTCCACGGCAGTCTCGATGGTGAGGCCTCCTTGGTAGACCAGGAGGGAGGCGGCGGCGTAGGTGTAGCCCCGCCTGTCCATGAGGTCGCGTATGACGTCGGAGACCACCATGTCGGCGTACCAGGAGGTAACGGGGGCGGGATCGGACTTGGGAGCGGGATTCAGGGTCAGGGGGGTGGCGATGGCGGTATCCCACTTGGCTTCGGTGATATAGCCCTGGGCAGCCATTTGGGTGAGGATCAGATCGCGGCGGGCGCGGTTGGCTTCGGGGTGGGTGAGGGGATCATAGCGGGTAGGATTGTTGGTGATGGCGGCGATGGCCGCGCACTCGGGGAGGGTGAGATCGGACACCGACTTCTGAAAGTAGGTCTCGGCGGCCATGCCCACACCGAAACAGCCCTCAGCCAGGTTGATGATGTTGAGGTAAGCCTCCAGCACCGTCTCCTTGTCGGTCTGCTTCTCCAGATCCAGGGCTGTAAAGATCTCGGTGAGCTTACGCTCGGGGGTCTGCTCGGCGCGGCCCGTGAGGTTCTTGACCAGCTGTTGGGTGATGGTGGAGCCGCCGCAGGTGGGGTTGCCTCGGAGGTAGCCCAGCCCCGCCCTGAGGGTGCGGATGGGGTCCACGCCCCGGTGGGTGTAGAAGCGTTTGTCTTCAATGGCAATGAAGGCGTGGATGAGATCGGGGGGGATCTCGGCGTAGGGGGTGTAGATATGAGGTCTGTCCTGCAGGAGGGTGGCGTTCTCGGCGGGATGGAGGCCGCCCGAGCGCCGGGCGCGGGTCTCGGGATCGTAGGCGTAGAGGATCGAAGGACGGCCCGCCCGGGGGATTTGGAGGAGGGTCATGTCCATTTTGGCGTGGGCATAAGGGGTGATCCATACCGCGCCCGCGGCGGTGGCGGCTGACAGGCAGAGGATCACCCCGCAGAGCAGGATAAGGGCGAGCCTCCGCTTTTTCTTGATCTTTTTGCGCTGTTTCATGGACGTGACCCCCTTTTTTCGCGTTTACGGAATTATTGTGTCTCGCCGCGGCATAAATTAATCGCTTTGCGGACATGATAATAGGGACCACATCCACCAAAAATTGACGCCCGCTTGAGGCTGAAAGGAAAAGAAATGAGCAAATGCACCAAGGGACTTCTCATTGCCGCCCTCTGTGTCCTGACCACCTGGCTGGGGCTGGCCTGTCTGTACACCTACTCGGTTTCCGAGGAGCTGACCATGCTCCGTAGGGAGAATCGGAGCGACACCGTTTACCTGCGTTACCGCATCCGCGAGCTGGAATCCGAGCTGGACGCGGGGGTAAAGGGACTCCTCCCCTCCGAGCCCGTTGGGGGCGGAGCGGCGGACATCGTAACCCCGCCCGCCGAGACCGGTAAGGTGCCGGAAAGCGAGGCTATGACCGACGCCGACCAGACCACCGTCTCCCCCGACACCGAGGCGGTGACCCTCCCTGTCCATCAGTCCCCCGAGACCCAGGCTCCCGCGGAGCCCGAGACGGCGGTTCCCCCCTCCCTCTACCTCATCGCCGAGCATAACGGCATCATCGGCCTGTTCGACGCCTCGGGGGAGCTGCTCCAATCCGTGAACGTCTTTGTCATGACCCTGCCCGAGGCCGAGCGAGAGGCGCTGGCCGTGGGCATTCCCGCCTGGTCCTGGAGCGAGGCGGTGGAGATGCTGGATAGGTATGAGTGAGCAGAGAAAAGGACTCCCTTGTGGGGGTCCTTTTTGTGTTGGGTATTCTTAAAATTGCAGTTTATCGAACTGTTTGACGGAACAGATTAGTATGTTTTTGGGTGACCCTCATCCACCGCTATCGCGGTCCCCCTTCCCCCGAGGGGAAGGTCAATGCGTCAGCCATTTCCTTGGTTGATACCAAAAAATGTACTGATACCAATAGCTTTTCAGAGATAACGAAAAGCATGAGCCGAATACC
>JAGAIH010000329.1 GCA_017626655.1 Clostridia bacterium
CGAGACCTTCGCCCGCTCCATGGGCTACGAGGTGGACGAGTTCGCCCGCCTGGGCCTCTTCGCCAAGGCCCCCGTGGAGCTGGGTACCCGCTGTACCGTCTTCATGAACTCCTCGGTCAAGCAGGCCCAGAAGGACGGCGCCACCGTGGGGGATATCTCAGCGGGTCTTTCCCGCAGTGTGGTGAAGAACGCCATCTACAAGGTCATCCGCGCGGGCTCGGCCGAGGAGCTGGGCCGTCAGCTGGTGGTCCAGGGCGGCACCTTCCTCAACGACGCGGTGCTTCGCTCCTTCGAGCGGGAGATGGGCTGTGACGTCATCCGTCCCCAGATCGCGGGACTCATGGGCGCCTTCGGCGCGGCTCTCTTCGCTCGCTCCCTGGGGCTTCACAAATCCGAGACCCTGGACTTCGACACCCTCAAGGCCTTCACCCACACCTCCAAGGCCGCTACCTGCAACGGATGCGGCAACAAGTGCCATCTCACCATCAATACCTTCGGCAACGGCGAGCGCTTCATCTCGGGCAACAAGTGCGAGAAGGGCGCAGGCCGTAAGCTCCCCGAGGGAGCCGACGTCATCCCCAATCTCCACCAGTACAAGCGGGACCGCTTCGCCGCCCTGGAGGAGCAGAGCCGCGACGGCGGGCGGGGCACCATCGGTCTGCCCATGGCCCTGGGTATGTACGAGCTGGCCCCCCTGTGGCACGCCCTCTTCACCGAGCTGGGCTTCTACGTCACCCTGTCGGGTCCCTCCACCCGCGATCTCTACATCAAGGGTCAGTTCTCCATCCCCTCGGACACCGCCTGCTACCCCGCCAAGATCATGCACGGCCACATGGAACAGCTCTGCGAGCGGGGCGTGGACGCCATCTTCTATCCCTGCCTCACCTACAACATCGACGAGCATACGGGGGACAACCACTACAACTGCCCCGTGGTGGCCTACTACTCCGAACTGCTCAAGGGCAACATGGAGTCGGTCCGCAAGGTGGAATTCCTCCATCCCTACCTCAACATCAACAGCGAAAAGGAGCTTTGCAAGGAGCTGTACGCCTTCCTGGGCGACCGTTTCGGGGGCTTTAAGAGGGCTGACATCAAGCGCGCCGTCCGCAAGGCCTTCGAGGCCTACGGCAGGTGGATGGCGGATATCCGTCACGAGGGCGAGGCGGCCCTCAAATGGGCAAGAGAGCGGGGCAACCGCATCATGATCCTCTGCGGCCGTCCCTACCATACCGACCCCGAGATCGGTCACGGCATCGACAAGCTGGCCACATCCCTGGGCTTTGCCGTGGTCACCGAGGACAGCATCGCCGCCCTGACAGGCAATGCCCCCGTCAACGTCCTCAACCAGTGGACCTACCACGCCCGCCTCTACGCCGCCGCCCGCTACGCCGCCGACCACGACGATGTCCAGCTGGTACAGCTGGTCTCCTTCGGTTGCGGCATCGACGCCATCACCACCGACGAGGTGCGTTCCATCCTGGAGTCCCGCGGCGGGCTCTACACCCAGATCAAGATCGACGAGATCACCAACCTCGGCGCCGTCACCATCCGTCTCCGCTCCCTCATCGGGGCCCTGGAGTACGCGGGCGGGTCGGCTCTGAGCGCCAAGCATACCCAAGAACCCAAGCCTGTGGAAGGAGGTGTCCGCCATGAGTAAGAAGAAGGAGGCCATTGTGGTCTCGGCCTACAGCGATATGCCCGAGCGGGTCATCTTCACCGAGGAGATGCGAGAGACCCACACCATCCTCATCCCCAATATGCTTCCCCGCCACTTCCGCATCATCTCCCAGGTCTTCAACAACTACGGCTACAAGACCGAGATCCTGGAGGACGGACTTCACGGGGACGCCCAGACCGTCATCGACGCGGGCTTGAAGTACGTCCACAACGACGCCTGCTACCCCGCCCTCCTGGTCATCGGTCAGTTCATCGCCGCCCTCAAGAGCGGGCGGTACGATACCAACAAGGTAGCCCTCCTCCTGTCCCAGACGGGCGGCGGCTGTCGCGCCTCCAACTACATATCCCTCCTCCGCAAGGCCCTGGTCAAGGCGGGCTTTGCCCACGTCCCCGTGATCTCTTTGAACTTTTCGGGCCTGGAATCCATGCCCGGCTTCAAGATCACCCTGCCCATGATCCCCCGCCTCCTCTACGCCATCCTCTACGGCGATCTCATCATGATGCTGACCAACCAGTGCCGCGTCTACGAGACCGTAAAGGGTACCGCCGAGACCCTGGCCGATGAGTGGAGCATCCGCCTGGCCAACGAAATGACGGGTTCCAAGGCCCGCAAGGCCATGAAGTACAAGCACATCAAGGAGAATTACCGCGCCATCATCCGGGACTTCGCCGCCATCGAGGGGGTGGAGAACCGCCGAACCAATCCTAAGGTACGGGTCGGCGTGGTGGGCGAAATCTACGTCAAGTTCTCCCCCTTAGGCAACAACGGCCTGGAGGATTTCCTGGTCTCCGAGGGCGCCGAGCCGGTGCTGGCGGGACTTCTGGACTTCTGCCTCTACGTGGTGTCCAACAACATCCTGGATTACGAGCTCTACGGAGTGGGCAAGATGAGATCCAAGATCTACAAGATCGCCGACAAGTTCTTCCTGAAAAAGCAGAGGGATCTCATCAACATCGTCAAGGAGCAGCCCCTCTTCGATCCTCCCACCCCCTTCGCTCACACCCGCACCCTGGCCCTGGACTACGTGGGCATGGGCGCCAAGATGGGTGAGGGCTGGTTGCTCACCGCTGA
>JAGAIH010000330.1 GCA_017626655.1 Clostridia bacterium
CAAGCAGGTGGCGGTGCTGGTGCCCACCACCATTCTGGCCCTCCAGCACTACCAGACCTTCACCCGCCGTATGCGCGCCTTCTCGGTGAACGTGGATATGCTCTCCCGCTTCAAGACCCCCAAGGAGCAGGAGCAGACCCTCCGCCGACTGGAGCGAGGGGACGTGGACGTGGTCATCGGCACCCACCGACTGCTGGGTAAGGACATTAACTTCCGCGATCTGGGTCTGCTCATCGTGGACGAGGAGCAGCGCTTCGGCGTGGCCCAGAAGGAAAAGCTCAAGCAGCTCTGCGGCAACATCGACGTGCTGACCCTGTCGGCGACCCCCATTCCCCGCACCCTGAACATGGCCATGGGGGGCATCCGCGATATCTCCATTCTGGACGAGGCCCCCGTGGACCGTCTGCCCGTACAGACCTACGTTTTGGAGCATGACGACCTCATCATCCACGAGGCCATCCGCAAGGAGCTGCGCCGCGGCGGTCAGGTCTTCTACCTCCACAACGTGGTGGAGAACATCGACCAGCTGGCGGGCTCTCTCGCTAAGGCCATTCCCGATGCCCGCATCACGGTAGCTCATGGCAAGATGGACAAGGAGCAGCTGGAGGAGATCTGGGAGCGGATGCTTCTGGGTGAGATCGACATTCTGGTCTGCACCACCATCATTGAGACGGGCGTGGACATTCCCAACGCCAACACCCTCATCGTGGACTGCGCCGAAAGACTGGGTCTGTCCCAGCTCCACCAGCTCCGCGGACGCGTGGGACGCTCTGCAAGACGCGCCTACGCCTACTTCACCTACCGCCCCGGCAAGGCCATCTCCGAGATCGCCGAGAAGCGGCTGGGCGCCATCCGCGAGTACGCCGAGTTCGGCGCGGGCTTCCGCATCGCCCTCAGAGATATGGAGATCCGCGGTACGGGCAACCTGTTGGGCGCCGAGCAGCACGGACACATGGAGGCCGTGGGCTACGACCTCTACATCAAGCTCCTCAACGACGCCGTCCTGGAGGAGAGAGGCGAAAAGCCCCCGGAGAAGAAGGAATGCACGGTGACGGTCAACATCTCGGCCTTCCTGCCCGACTCCTACGTCCGCTACCCCTCCCAGCGCATGGCTCTCTACAAGCGCATCGCCCTCATCCGCAACCGGGACGATATGGAGGACATGACCGACGAGCTGTGCGACCGCTACGGCGACCTCCCCGCCCCCGCTCAGAACCTGTTGGATATCGCCCTGGCCCGCGCCCTGGCCGAGGCCTGCGGGGTGACCTCCATCCGCCAGGAGGGCAACACCGTATTCTTCACCCAGGACCAGCTGGATATCGACATCTGGAGCGACCTCTCGGATCTCACCAAGGGCCGCATCCGCTTCTCGGGCATGAGTAAGGATGCCGCCATCAAACTCCAGCTCCGTCCCAGCGAGAATATGCTGGGGATTATTCACAAAATATTTGAAAAATATCTCTCTTTGCGTAACTCTCAAGGCTGATTTTTGTGCTATAATAAAGGATGTTACTAACTGAAAGGATCAAACCTCTATGAAAACCACCACCCTTCGCCGTCTTCTGTCGGTCGTCCTCTGCCTCGCCCTGGTCATGGGCGCGGTGGCTATGACCGCCTGCGCCAACAAGGGCAAGACCCTTCTGGAGCTGAACGGCCACACCATATCCTCCAATCAGTACCAGCTCCTCCTCTCCCGCGTCCGCGGCTCTCTGGCCTACGCGGGCTATTCGGTGGATTCCCCCACCTTCTGGGAGATGGTGATCGACTCCGAGGGCAACACCTACGACGAGTACTTCCGCAATGCCGCCCTGGCTGACGCCAAGCGCTACCTGGCCGCCGCCGTCATCTTCGACGAGGAGGGCCTGGTCCTGCCCCAGAGCTACAAGGAGGCCATCGACGAGGATATCGACGAGTACATCCGCGACGCGGGCTCCAAGTCGGCCCTCAACAGCCAGCTCAGCGCCTACGGAGTCAACGTGGATATGCTCCGCGACCTCTACCTGCTGGAGGCCAAGTACGACTACGTCCAGACCTATCTCTACGGCGCCGAGGGGGAGAAGATCGCCGCAAACGTCCGTCACGATTACCTGACCGAGCATGCCGTCTGCTTCAAGCAGGTCCTGATCCGCGCCTTTGACTACGTCTACGAGACCGACCTCAACGGCGACGAGATCTACTACAAGGTGGGCGAGAACAACGCCAAGGTCAACAACATCGCCTACGACGTCGTCAACGGCAACACCCGCCTGGACGAGTATGACAAGACCATTGAGGACAAGAACGGCGACGCGGTCTACTACCTCCCCAACGGCTCCATCGCCTACGATAAGGAGAACGGTGTCCGCGCGGTGGTCTACGACGAAAAGGGGGTAGCCAAGACCAAGAAGTATACCGCCGAGGAGCTGGCCGAGCATAAGGCCGCCGCCGAGGAGATGATGGCCTCGGTAGCCAAGGGCGACTACGCCGCCTTCGAGGCCCTCATGGAGGAGTACCAGGTCTCGGGCGACGACGCCTTCGTCACCGACGGCACCTACTGCTTCCTCTACACCACGGGTGACAATGATTACGATTACCTCAACGACATCGCCGACGTGCTGGCCGAGTCCGAGGAGGGCACCATCCGCATGGTCTCCTCCGAGTACGGCTACAACGTGGTCATGAAGTACCCCATCCCCCAGGACGCCGTCACCAATTCCGCCTACGAGGACTGGTTCGGCGACCTGACCGAGCGCGTGATGGCCAAGCTTTTCCACGCCAAGTGCGAGCCCTACATGGAGAAGGTGGCCGTCAGCAACGAGGAATTCGCCAATCTGCCCTCTATGAAGGAAGTCGGGACAAATTATAATTATTGAGATATTTTCGGATATGAGAAAGCCCTCGCCGTTTGGCGAGGGCTTTTCCTGTCATATTCATTTATTTGGCCAGATAGTCCAGAAAATCGGCAAAGCTGTTGTATGCCTTTTTGAATTTCCAATTCCCTTCTCCGTGGGCCGCAAAAAACACCTTGGAATTCTCCTCGGTCACGTCGATACAGTAGGGATCACCGAATCTGTCCGCAATGACCAGATAGTTTTTCGGCCATCCCTCAAGGCTGTTACCGTTCCTGTCAACCCCATAGCCAACTTGCTTGTCCGCCAGATCGAAGGCACCGTACAGCAGTATTTCATTCATGCCCTTGGTCACGACCGCGCGGCAGGGGGAAAACCGTTTCAGAAACTCCGCGTAGGGTCCCGTGATGCGGTACGTCTGAATCAGGCGTTTCCACGCCTCCTCATCCGAGACCGTCAGGTAGTTATCGTAGCTTGAAAAATCCAGTCTGTCCTGGGTCGCACTCAACTTGGCGTTCAGCTTGGAGACGGTCACCTCAAAATCGGTTGTTGGGTGGAACAATGCCTCGTCAAGCTTGGGCGGTAGGTACCCCTCACCGTCGGGACGGCCCTCGGAGATCCACCGTTCAAGCTCTTTCATACGGATATCGGTTTCCTTCCACCTGCCCGGATCCTTGGGTAAGCTCCTGTCAAAGGGCTGTCCCGACACCATAGCGATGCTTTTCATGGCGTTTGCCCTGACTTCCAAAGCTTCATCGCTTTTGATCACGTCAATCAGAAAGTCGTAGGCCTCTTTTTGAGCCAGCTTGGACGTCAGACGGACGATCCAATACCTTTCGCTCTTATGACTGTTTTCTCCGTAATACCGTCGGATCAGCTTGTCATACAGCTCACGGCTTCGGTAATAGGTAAAGCTGTCAAAATCCACGTTCCGGAGGATAAAGCCCATGAGAATGCCATTGTGCAAACCGACACGGTTCTGCTCGATGATCTCCATCATCCCATCAACGTAAGCATTCGGGTCCTCGGCTTTCAACAGCTTTTTCTCGTATCTCATTACGCCTTCCAAAAAACGAGCGGGATTTTCCTCGTTGAGAATGAGCTTCTTCATCATGCTTCTCCGTACTCGAATATCCGCTCTCCTTCAAAGCCGATCACCGCGAAATGTCCGTCCTCGAACATCCCGTAGGACGCGGGGAACCCGCCCTTGGGAATGGAGACCGAACCGGGGTTGAGCAGAAGGACACCGTCGGTGTTCTCCTCCAGCACAGGGATATGGGTATGCCCCGACAGAACCACACTGCCCGCGGGGAGCTTGGGGAGATCGTTTGCGGTGGGATTCGCGCCGCTTCGGTGGCCGTGGCAGGCAAACCAGGTCTTTCCGTCTACGAATAGCAGGGCGGTTTCCGCCATGATGGGAAAGGGCAGGACCATCTGGTCCACCTCGGTGTCGCAGTTGCCGCGGACGCAGAAGAGCTTATCGGCTTTTTCCGAGAGCATGGCGATGACCGCCTTGGGGTCGTAGCCCTCGGGGAGGGCGTTGCGGGGGCCGTGGTAGAGAAGGTCACCCAAAAGGATCAGGCGATCCGCGCCCGAGGCGGTGAAGGCATCCAGCAGCTTTTTGCAGGCGGTGGCCGATCCGTGGAGGTCGGAGGCGATCATGAGCTTCATGGTGTTCCTCCTCTCAACCGCACTGGAGCGCGAACCACACCCTGTCGAAGTTGCCCTCGGCCAGGTCCTGCTTGCGGATGTAGAAATACAGGTCTCCCATATCGCCGTACATCAGCTCGTAGTCCCCGTCCATGATGGAAGCCATCTGGAACAGAAGGACCCAATCGGAGGCGGCCCTGCGGATCTCCTCCTTGAGATCATCGGGAGTCTCGCGGTAGCTCTTGGCGTCACCGCTGTACAGGCCTCGGGCGGAGCGCTCGCACTCGGTCAGCATCTCCCCCTGTACCAGATTGGCGTAGCCCAAAAGCTTGTGCCGCTCGCTTTCCAGCTCGTAGCCCAGATCCTCCAGCGCCTCGTCGTAGTCGTCCCAATCCACGTCCGCGTCGGCGTGGCGATCCAGCTCCTCGTAGCTGGGGTAGGAATCCTTGGCCTTGCAGGAAATATCGTACTCCTTCACGGCGTGCTCCTCCGCAAGATCCTCGGGGAGGGCCGTGGGGATCAGCGCGTCTGTGTCCTCAAAGCAGAAAACGCGGACACAGCCCTCGTCGGCGGGGTCGAAGCCCCAGCAGGAGGACTCCATCTCGTAGAAAAAGGAAAGCAGTCCCTTTTTGGGGAGCAGACCGTCCCGATCCAGGGGCGCGATCTCCACGAGATTGATCTGACAAAGGAAGGACAGAGGTCTGTTGGCGGTCTCGCCGTCATAGTTCGCAGCCTCAAAGCGGGGCCACACGAATCCTGCGGGCAGGGCGGGCTGACCGCCAAACTTACTGCGGCAGGGGGAGCCGTTCTTACGGGCCTTTTTCAGGGTGATGGCGATCTCGTTTTTGCGAAGGGCCTGCAAGAGCCGGCCCAGGTCGTTATCTTGCTTTTTATTCATTTTTGCATTGGACATATCGGTTTCTCCTGAAATTCTAAATTTTCTTATCCATCAATGGGTTACATGGGCGTAACCCTCTTGTCAATCGTACTTCTTTTTCCCCTTCAGGGTTGTGTACAGCTCCTTGTAGGAGGCGTGGCGGATGGGGGAGATCTCCTTTTTGGCCACGGCCTCCAGGATAGCGCACTCCTCGTCGTTCATATGGGTACAGTCGGTATAGCGGCACTTGCCGAGGTAGGGGGTGAACTCGCGGAAGGTGTGGGGGAGGTCCTCCAGCTCAAAAAAGTCGAACCGCTCGAAGTCCAGGAGGGAGAAGCCTGCGGTGTCGGCTATGTAGCCACCTTCGGCACCGGGCAAGTCGAAGAGCTCGGTATGGCGGGTGGTGTTCTTGCCGCGGCCGATCTTCTCGCTGATGTCACCTGTGGTGAGGTCAAGACCCTCAAAAACGGTATTGAGGAGGGTGGACTTCCCCGCCCCCGAGGCTCCCGCCACGGCGGTGATCTTGCCCTTCAGCTCGGTATGGGCGAAGTCGGCGAAGGCCTGCACCCCCTCCCCCGTGTAGCAGGACAGAGCGAAGGCGCGGTAGCCCACCTTCCCGTAAAGGGCGGCGATCTTTCCCGCCCGCTTGGGGGACAGCTCGCTCTTGCCCACGATGATGACGGGCTCGATATTGTTGAACTCCAGGATGGACAACAGCTTGTCCACCGTAGGGATATCGGGATCGGGGGAGGCGGCGGCGATGACCACCAGCATCACGTCCAGATTGGCCAGCGGAGGGCGGATGAGGCTGTTTTTGCGGGGGAGGATATCGTCAATCACCAGCCCCGTGCGGTCTGCGGAGGGGGTGGCGATCCCGTCGGTGACCGCAAAGGAGGTGTCGTCGTACTGCACCTCCACCAGGTCACCCACAAGGGGGGTGGTATGCTCGTGGCGGAAGGTTCCGCGGGCGCGGCACTCCACCGTCTGCCCCGTCAAAGGGGAGTCGGGGATCCCCGCGTCCAGGCGGACGGTGTAGAGGCCGCCCGTCATTTTTATGATGCGTCCCGTTTGGGTGTAGGTCATGAAAATACTTCCTTTTCCTTGGATTACCTATATGATACCCCAAAACCGTGATTTTGTAAAGTAGTATGGGCGAAAAAACTTGGAATTTCGGAGAAAAAAGCAGGATAAATTCGTCAAATGCCCTTGAAACTTCGAGTGTTTTGCGGTATAATATCGGTATCCATTTACTTTACTTCATTAGAACGGAACATACGCGAAAGAATCATGAAAAAGCAAGCATACACCTTCCGCGAGGGCCTGCGGGACGGCGTACCCATCGGGCTTGGGTACCTGTCGGTCTCCTTCGGCATCGGCATCGCGGCGGTGGCGGCGGGGCTGTCTCCCCTCGTCGCCCTCATCATATCCATGACCAACGAGACCTCGGCGGGGCAGAAGGCGGGGCTGGACCTCATCGCCGACTGTCTGCCCCTGGCTGAGGGCATCATCACCATGATCCTGTCCCAGCTGGTCATCAATCTGCGCTACTCCCTCATGGGCATCTCCCTGTCCCAGCGGCTGGACTCCAGCTTCACCACCCCCTGGCGGATGCTTCTGTCCTTCAGCATTACCGACGAGATCTTCGCGGTGGCCTCCACCAAAAAGGAGAAGGTGGGAGTGTACTACTTCGCGGGCCTGGGCTGTATCCCCTATATCGGCTGGGCGGCGGGTACGCTCCTGGGCGCATTGGCGGGGACTCTGCTCCCCGAGACCGTCCGCGGCTGTCTGGGGCTCATGCTCTATGGGATGTTCATCGCCATCATCATCCCGCCCGCGAGACGGGAGCGGGGCGTACTCTTTGCGGTCTGCCTGGCGGTGGCGCTGTCCTGCGTCTTCTACTTCGTTCCCTTCTTTGATTTCCTGTCGGACGGTCTCGCCCTCATCATTGCGGCGGTAGCCTCGGCGGCGGTGGCGGCACTGCTCTTCCCCGTGGCCGCACCCCATGAGGATCTGGAGACCCCTGCGCCCGACGGCGGGGAGGTGAGCGCATGAACGGAGAGCTGAATATGTCTATCGGTCATCTCGCCCTCTACCTCGCGGTCATGGCTCTGGTGACCTACCTCATCCGCATGATCCCCTTCACCCTCTTCCGCAAGGAGATCAAGTCTGCCTTCTTCCGCAGCTTTTTGGCCTACGTACCCTACGCGGTGCTGGGGGCCATGACCTTCCCCTCCATCTTCTTCGCTACCGCTTCCCTCCCCTCGGCCATTGCGGGGACGGTCGTCGCCCTGATCCTGGCCTTCTTCCGTCGGTCGCTTCTGACCGTGGCGGTGGGAGCGTCGGGGACGGCGTTGGTTGTGGAGCTGGTGATGATGTATTTGCTGTAAATTGGTGTTTATAGGGGGTACGGCCTCCGGCGGCTTAAGAACCCTTTTGAAAAAGGGTTCTTAAGAATCTCCTAAAACTTTCAAAAAAATCATATATTGGGCTCAAGTTGCTGAGACCAAAATGCATTGATGCAGTTTGAAAATTTGAGCTGTATGAACCGAGACCCGTAACCTTCTTAGAAACCCCCGCGGGGGCCCCTCACCCCACTCTGTTATTTGGAGAACGGCTTCGCCCCAAACGAACCGACAAACCCAAATTTGGATTTCTACCAAATCGCCATTCTCACAGAAAGGATATACCCTTATGTCCACCAAAAAGATCCCCGAGCTATTCGGCAGCATGGTCTTCAACGACGACGTCATGCGCTCCCGCCTTCCCCGCGAGGTCTACAAGGCTCTGACCAAGACCATCGAGAAGGGCCGCACCATCGACCCCGCCATCGCCGACGTGGTGGCCAACGCCATGAAGGACTGGGCCATCGAGAAGGGCGCCACCCACTACACCCACTGGTTCCAGCCTCTGACGGGGGTGACCGCCGAAAAGCACGACGCCTTCATCTCGCCCATCGCAGGGGACCGGGTGGTCATGGAGTTCTCGGGCAAGGAGCTGATCAAGGGCGAGACTGACGGATCCTCCTTCCCCTCGGGGGGGCTTCGCGCCACCTTCGAGGCCCGCGGCTACACCGCCTGGGATCCCGCCTCCTACGCCTTCGTCAAGGACGGCACCCTCTACATCCCCACCGCCTTCTGCTCCTACACGGGTGAGGCTCTGGACACCAAGACCCCCCTGCTCCGCTCCATGGACGCCATCAGCGAGCAGTCCCTCCGCATTCTCCGCCTGTTCGGTGACACGACCACCACCCGCGTCACCACCACGGTGGGCGCCGAGCAGGAGTATTTCCTGGTCAACCGCGAGTATTTTGAGCAGAGAAAGGACCTGATCTACTGCGGCCGCACCCTCTTCGGCGCCCCCGCTCCCAAGGGTCAGGAAATGGACGACCACTACTTCGGCCCCATCAAGCCCAAGGTGGCCGCCTTCATGGACGAGCTGGACGAGGAGCTTTGGAAGCTGGGCATCAACGCCAAGACCGAGCATAACGAGGCCGCCCCCGCCCAGCACGAGCTGGCGCCCATCTACGCCACCACCAACATGGCGGTGGATCAGAACCTCATCATCATGGAGCATATGCGGCTCATTGCTGAGCGCCACGGGCTGGTCTGCCTCCTTCATGAGAAGCCCTATGCAGGGGTCAACGGCTCGGGTAAGCACAATAACTGGTCCCTGTCCACCGACACGGGCCGAAATCTGGTGGATCCCGGCAAGACCCCCAGAGAGAACACCCGCTTTCTCCTCTTCCTGGCCGCCATCGTCCGCGCCGTGGACGAGTACCAGGATCTCCTCCGTATGTCGGTGGCTTACCCCGGCAACGACCACCGCTTGGGCGGCTTTGAGGCTCCCCCCGCCATCATCTCCATGTTCCTCGGCGAGGAGATGGAGGACATCGTCAAATCCATCGTGGAGGAGCGAGTCTACACCGACCACAAGGCGGGCACCATGAACCTGGGCATTCCCTCGGTCCCCACCTTCCGCAAGGATACCACCGACCGCAACCGCACCTCCCCCATCGCCTTTACCGGCAACAAGTTTGAGTTCCGCTCTCTCGGCTCCTCCCAGAACATCGCCATGCCCAACGTGGTCATCAACACCGCCGTAGCCTCGGTGCTGTGCGATATGGCCGACACCCTGGAGGCCGCCGTGGCCGAGGGACAGGAATTCTCCGCCGCCGTGGCACGGGTCATCAAGGATACCCTCGCCGCCCACAGCCGCATCATCTACAACGGAAACGGATACTCCCAGGAGTGGCTGGCCGAGGCCGCCCGCAGAGGGCTTTCCAACCTCCGCACCACGGTAGAATCCTGTGAGGTGCTGACCAGCGAAAAGTCGGTGGAGCTGTTCACCCGCTTCGGGGTGCTGTCCTCGGTGGAGCTCCACGCCCGCCAGGAGATCCTTTTGGAAAACTACGCCAAGCTCCTCAACATCGAGGCCCAGACCATGATCCTCATGGCCACCCGCCAGATCATTCCCGCCGTGGAATCCTACGTCACCAAGCTGGGACAGGCCGCCCGAGCCAAGCTGGATATTCTGGGCGACAATACGACCGGCATCCGCGTGGAGCGGGAGCTGATGACCCGCCTCTCCGAGCTGACCGCCGCCACCTACGACGCCGTGAACGCCCTCCGCCAGGCCGACCGCGAGGCC
>JAGAIH010000036.1 GCA_017626655.1 Clostridia bacterium
GCCACCCGAGTCCACCCCACACCACCCACCGCCGCCCCGCGCCCCCTCGGGATCCTCTCCTTGGGAACCGAGGAGCTGCTGCTCCTGGGGCTGATCCTGTTCCTTCTGATGGAGAACAGCGACTGCCCCGACCGCGGCGACCTGGACGAGACCATCATCCTGCTGGGTCTCCTCCTGCTTTTGCGATAAATTCGCGGAAAAGCCTTTACAGCCCTCCCCCGTTGTGCTATAATGAAGTCAAAGCACAGCGGGGGAGGGCTTTTCTCCCCGCCGCATTAGCAAAGGGGGGATTTCCCATGCCCGAAATACTCGAAATCATCATGATCCTCTGCTTCGGCGCGTCCTGGCCCTTCAACGTGGCCAAGTCTTTTCGCGCCCGCACCGCCAAGGGCAAGAGCCTGCTCTTTCTCATCCTCATCGAGGTAGGTTACATCGCGGGCATCGCCGCCAAGCTGGCCAATCCTGTTTACATGGCCGCCTTCGGGGAGAAGTGGTACGTTCTGTTCTTCTACTTCCTCAATTTCGCCATGGTGGGGGCGGACGTGATCCTGTATTTCCGTAACCGTCGGCTGGACAAGCTGGCGGGGGCGTGAAATTGCGGTTTATAGGTGGGAACGGCCTCCGGCGGCTTAGAACCTTTTTTGAAAAAAAAGGTTCTAAGAACTCCAAAAAGCTTTCAAAAAACACATCAATTGAGTTTTAGTTGCTGAGACCAAAATGTGTTGATGCAACTTGAAAATTTCAGCTATACGAACCGAGACCCGTAACCGTCTTAGAAACCCCCGCGGGGACCCCTCACCCCACTCTGATATTTGGAGAATGAGGAAACGAACACGCCCATAAACCCAAATTTGAAAGAATCTCAACCAACCATTCTCCACAGACAAGGAGCAACGACATGAAAAAGAGCATTAAGATTCTGGCTATCGGCAACAGCTTTTCGGTAGACGGCATGGAATACCTCTGGCAGGTCCTCCGCGCGGGCGGTGTGGAGCAGGCGGTTCTGGGGAACCTGGCCATTGGCGGCTGTCCCGTTTGTCTCCACGCCGACAACATCGCCTCGGACGCCCCCGCCTACCTCTACGGCAAGAACACCGACGGTGTCTGGACGTGGGAGTCCGAGCAGACCTTCTCCCGCGGCCTTTTGGACGAGGAGTGGGATATCATCACCCTCCAGCAGGCCAGCCACGACAGCGGCCTCCCCGAGACCTACGCCCGTCAAAACGAGGTCATTGACTACGTCAATACCCATAAGCGCAACCCCGACGCCGTCCTGTATTGGCACATGACCTGGACATACCAGGGCGACAGCGATCACTGGGCCTTCCCCCGCTATAACAGCGATCAGGCAACCATGTATAATGCCATCGTGAACGCCGTACAGACCCAAATTCTACCCAACCACGCCTATACAGGCGTGATCCCCACAGGTATCGCCATCCAAAGCCTCCGCGCCACCCCCGTAGGCGACACCGTCACCCGGGACGGCTTCCACATGAGCGAGAGCCACGGCCGCTATACCGCCGCACTCACCTGGGCGCAGACCCTCTGCGGGGTGGATCCCGACACCGTGGACTGGATGCCCGAGGCCTTTGCCGACGCCATCCGCCCCGATCTGGCCTATATCCGAGAGGCGGTCAAGAAGGCGGGAAACACTTCTTTGGCGTAACTGCCTCGCCATAATTCCATATGAAAAGCCTTCGCAGGTGCAAGACCCTACGGAGGCTGTTTCTATTTTATGATGGAATGGGGATCAAGGCAGCTCCCGCAGAATACAGTACCCCTTCCCGAAGGCCCCCTCATAGACCTCCACCACCACGGGATCCCCGACCTCGGCCTCCCGATAGTCCGAGGCGGCTACGTCCAGATCCAGCTCCTGCCCCTCCACCGTGACCGTCAGGAAGCAGCGGGTCATCTTGCCCGCCGAGCGGTGCTTGTCCTTCACCGTAACGGTGTAGGCGGTGGGCTTACTCGTATCCAGCGCGCAGTTGAGATTCTGTGCCGTAAAGGTCAGAAGGGCA
>JAGAIH010000331.1 GCA_017626655.1 Clostridia bacterium
GGTCTCCGCCGTAGGTGTAGTTCGGGAGACCGTAACCTGTTGTGAGGGAGTCGCCCAGGGCCAGGAGGGTCTTGGGGGCGGTGGCGGTCTCCTCGGCCATGGCGGGGAACGCGGCGGCGGTGGCGAGGAGGGTGAGGGTAACGAGGAGGGTCAGGGCTTTCAGGAGGGATCTTTTCATGGAGGTGCCTTTCTTTTTATGGTGGGAATTCTCGTAATGCGGGATTGTTTTGTCAGTATGTATTATACCATGTTTGCGCGGATTTGTCAATCTGAAAGCATTATGTAAAGAAAAACAACCTAAACCGAATCAATCAATTTAGGTTGCTTTTGGTGACCCATCGGGAAGCTCGATCTCCTCGCTTCGCTCGGGTCAAGCCGCACGTTATAAAGTTTCTAATTTTAACTTGCCGGCGGGCTTGAAGGCTTCGATCCCATAACGGAACATCAAAAGATAGAGGGCATCCAAAGATGCCCTCTATCTTTTGGTGACCCATCTCTCCCAAAATCCGAACTTTTAACCACCTTCGTACTCCTCGCGTCCAGATGATAAACCGTCGTGATCTTGTAGGTCCCATCAGGCTCGTCCCAGACGGTGACAGAGCTGACCAGCATATCAATGACCAGTCGGCAAAACTGCTCGTCCTCAGTGCTTCCCTGCGCAAAGCGGGTCAGCCAGAGGATCAACTGATCTCGGTCGAGATCCACCGCGGTCGCCTTCTCTTCAAGGAGACGGGTCGTGGCGTCTCTCTTCTGGGTCTCCAGCTCGTCCAGACGGGCGAACAGGGACTCGGAGGTGGAGCCGCGCTCGGCCAGCTTGAGAAGGTTGGCGATACTCTTTTCCAGGTCCTTGATCTCTGCCACGATGGCGGGAACGTTGGAATTTTCCGCGAGATCCCGGGCGGCGGCCTCCACGGCCATGTCGGCTATGCGCTCAATATTCTCGGGCGTGAACAGGGCGAGCGCATCCTCCACCACGATCCGCTCCAGGTAGTCCTTCGGCATGGGGAGTTTATCGCACTTGCGGTCTCTGCGGCGGCGGCAGGTGTAGTAGTGGTAGAGCTTACCGCCCGTACCTGTGCCGCAATCCCCCACCATGGTGGTCCCGCAGTGCCCGCAGAAGAGCTTACCCGTGAGGAGGTAGTCAGTCCTTCCCTTTCCCCTCCCGGGGCTCTGGGCGTTGGTGTGGAGCCGTCTCTGCACCTTGTCGAACACCTCCCTCGTTACGATGGCGGGCATACCGCCCTCAATGCGGACGTCCTTATAGGTGTAGATCCCCAAGTACCGCTCGTTTTTGAATACGTTTTTGAAGCTGTTTTTGTTGAACTCCGCTCCTTTGTTGGTGCGGAGCTTTCTTTTGTTGAAGTCCTGACAGATCTCGGTCACGGTCTCTCCGTTGGCGTAGCGCTCAAAGGCCTCGGCAACGATGGGAGCGGTGAGAGGATCCAACACGAACTTTTTGTTCTCGATCTTATAGCCCAGCGGAATGGCGCCGCCGCAGGAGTTTCCCTTCAGGGCAGTCTCGTGCATACCTCGGGTGACCTTCTGGGCCAGCTCGCGGGAGTAGAACTCGGCCATGCCCTCCAGAACCGACTCCAAAATGATGCCCTCGGGATTATCCGAGATGTTCTCGGTGGCGGAGATCACCCGCACGCCGTTCTTTTTCAGTCGGTTCTTGTAGGTGGCGGAATCGTAGCGGTTACGGGCGAAGCGGTCCAGCTTGTAGACCACCACGGCCTCCCAGGTTGCCCGCTCGCTGTCACGGATCATGCGCTGGAACTCGTCCCGCTTCTCTGTGTTCTTGGAGGCGGAGAGGGCGCGGTCAATATAGACCCCCACCACGTTCATATCGTTGCGGGCGCAGTAGTCACGGCAGACGCGGTCCTGTCCCTCGATGGACTGTTCGGTCTGCTTGTCGGAGCTGTAGCGGAGGTAGAGGACGACGTTGGTCATAGCTCCTTACTCCTCCAGTCCTATTTGCGCCTTCGCGGATACCTTCCCGTTTTCAAATGTAATGGTGGCGGCCGCCGCGATCCCTTCGCCCTCCCACGAGTATATGGTCATGACGTAATCACCAAAGCCCGACTCACCCATCATCTCACCCTTCGAGCCGATCAGAGCCACGACCTCATCGTAGGTCATACCGAGCTTGATGGAGGTGAATTCCTCCATGGTGATCTTCGGGGAATTTTTGACTTCCTTCTTTGTTGTGACGGATGTATGTCCCTCATTCAAATCAATCGTGGTGTTCACAAACTCCGAACCAACTCCGAGGATCACACAGAAGCCGACAAAGGCGAGAATACCTGCCAGAATGAATTTCCATGTGTTCAAGCGTCTTTTGCAAACGGGGCAGACGCTTGCTTTTTCGGGGATTTCACTTTGGCAGTATTTACATTTTTTCGTAGTCATATCAGTCCTCAATTTCTATCGGATCTTCGCTCTCAATTCCACGACCTTCCCGAAGACCCGCACCGGAAGCTCCTCGATTTGTTTGTTGGTATAGAACATGGGCTCGTATTCGGGGTTATTTGAGATCAGGATGATCCCGTCCTGCGTCTTCTTTATACGCTTACAGGTGGCCTCGTCGCCATTTACGATCACAATGGCAGTGTCTCCGGTTTCAATGGTATCCTGAAGGCGGACTATGACCACATCACCATCCAGCATTCGTGGCTCCATACTGCTTCCATGGATCTTTAAAGCTACATACTCACCGCTTGCCGCCATGTCTTCTGATATTTCTTCATAATCACCTATATCAGTTATGGCCTCCAATGGAATACCGGCAGCGACATTCCCGAGAATCGGGATCCTCGTCCCGCGTGTCCTATGTAAACTCGTGCTTTCACCGGCGTGTATGTCTTGTGCGTCCGCTATACATTCCATAGTGACACCAAAAAGAACAGCCATTTCCTTCATCTGCTCGATATCCGGAACTGTTCGTCCCTTTTCCCATTGAGAAACGGCGGTTTGATGAACGTGAAGACGATCCGCAAGCTCGTTCTGTGTCATGCCGTGTTGCTTGCGTAGAATACGGATATTTACCATACAAGCACCCCCTTTTTCTTCATTATATTAGCAAC
>JAGAIH010000037.1 GCA_017626655.1 Clostridia bacterium
AGATCCAACGACTGACGGATGGCGGCCAGGCTCTGGGCGTCGCACCAGGTCCCCTCGCCGCCCCCCTCGGGGAGCTTGCCGTCTTGCTTCTCCAGGTCGGTCTCGTAGAACATGCAGTCGTCCAGAAGCCCCTCCTTCATGCGAGAGGCGGGAACCTTGGTGGGAACGTGGCGCATGAGCCGGTCCAGCTCGGTGGGTTCCCTGTGGGCCTCCAGGATGGCGGCGTAGCGGGCGGCGGCCTCGGGATCGTCTTGCTCCTCACGGGAGAGATCCCCATAGGACAAGGGCGCGTCGGGGCAGACCTCCTCGGCGGGGATCACCGAAAGCCTTACGTGATCCTCCAGCTCAGGGTGAGCGTCCAGCCCCGCCAGGATCCACTTCATGTAGCAGTTGCAGGACAGGGCGGCGAAGCGGTCCCCCTCGCCAAACCCAAAGGGCTTTCCGTTGCCCATGCCCACCAGGTACAGCCGCTCCCTGGCGCGGGTCATGGCCACGTACAGCACCCGCATCTCCTCCTCTCGCTCGGTGAGCTTGAGAGCCAAGGCGGAGGCGGCGCGGAGCGTGGTGTCGGTCTTGTACTGGGTAGGATCCCCATCCTCCCGCCGTCGGTGGTAGAGCTTCATGGAGACGCCCGCTTGCTTTTCAAAAATGAGATCCGAGGCGTAGGAGCGGGAGGAGAAATACTGACCGCACCGCGCTACGAAGCAGACGGGGAACTCCAAGCCCTTGGATTTGTGAATGGTCATGATGGAAACGTGACCGCCATCCTTGCCCTCGGCCACGGGAACACTCTTGGCGGTGGCCAGCTTGCTCTCAAAGTAGCGAAGGAAGGCGCTGAGGGACACGAAGGCCGAGGAGCGGCAGGTGCGGGCGCTCTCGTAGAGGTACAGGAAGGCGGCGGTCTCACGGCAGGCGCAGTTGGGATCACGGCGCAGAAGGCGGAGGATCCCGTCGGCGGGCTGGGTGGCGGTGAGACGGCGGTAGCGCTCCAGCCAGGCCATGAAGGCGGCGAGCTTACCGCAAAGGACGGGGTCAGCCCCCTCGGTGTCGGCGTACTCCTCCACCCCCGCATACAGGGAGCGGGATTCAGCCCGACGGTCACCCACCTGACGGACGGCGATCAGCTCCTCCAGGTCCAGCCCGGGGAAGGGGGCGCGGAGTACCTCGGACAGGGGGATATCGGCGTCGGGATTGTCCAGGACCCGCAGGAGATTGACCAGATAGGACATATCCGAGCCGTGAAGCAGGTCTCTGCCCGCCTCGGCGGCCTCCAGCTCCTCGGAGCCCGTGGGGATGCCCATATCCGTGAGGGCCTTCACGTAGGCCGACAGGGAGGTACGGTTCCGCATGAGAATGACGATATCCGAGGGCTTGATCGCCTCGCCGTTTGCCAGCCTCACACGGTCACGGAGAAGCCCCGCGATCTCGTTGGCCACGTAGGCAGCCTCCACCTCCACCGAGGAGAGATCCCCCTCGCGGGAATCCTCGTCGCGTCCTTTGGGCGGATTGTTCAGCACCGTGACGGTGACGGCGGGGGATACGTAGCCCTCGTAGGGCGGAATCTTGGAAAAGCCCAGGTCGTCGGAGTCGCAGTAGCCGATGGAATCGGGGCAGGCGCGGAAGATATGCCCGCAGACCGCGTTGGTCACGCGGATGACCGACTCGTCACAGCGGAAGTTGTCCGACATGAAAATGCTGTTGCCCTCCCCGTCGTGACCCATCCAAACGCCGTCCTCCGGGTAGAGCTGTGCCAGCTCCTTGCGGTAGCGGGCGAAGACAGAGGGATCCGCCCCGCGGAAGCCGTAGATGCTCTGCTTGATATCGCCGACCATGAAGCGGTGGTTATCCCCCACCAGGCGGAAGATCTCGTCCTGCATCTCGTCCACGTCCTGGTACTCGTCCACGTAGACCTCGTCAAAGCGGGAACGGAACTCCAGGGCCATGCCCGAGGGATTCCCCTGCCCGTCACGGAGCATGGAAAGGAGATAGCGGCGGTTGTCGGTGAAATCACAGATACCGCGGTTCTTCTTCTCGGTCAGAATGCGGCGGTCATACTCCGTGAGGAAATCGTACAGAACCAGGCAGAGCCTGGCGGTCACGGCCATCTGCTCCGCCACCAATGCGGGCTCGTCACAGAAATAGGCGTCCCGCAGAGCCTTGATGTCATCCACCAGCTCGGCCCGCTTTTCCTTGGCCGCCACAATGTCGGGAGGGGCGTTGCGGAGAGCGCCCAGGCGGAGATTCTGATAGCCGCGGAACAGGAAATAGGCCTCGTCGTAGCTTTTGACCACCGTGAGGCGCTCGCAGAAATCCAGGTCGTTTTCAAAGGCCGCCGCGTATGCCTTGGAGGCCTTGTCGTCGGGGTAGATCACGTCCAGGGCGTACCGCAGAATGCCGACGCCGTGATCCGCAAATTCCATGATCCAATCCCGCATAACAGCGCCGTGGGGCGTTTGGAAAAAGTCACAGTCCTCTGCTTCGGAGGCCTTCTGTAACAGCCGACTCTCGTGGAGAAGCCGCTCCAGCTCCTCGGGGAAGGACAAAAGACGGTTATACAGGGTCAGAAGGGTGGGAATGAGATCGGTGTCGTTCTTGGAGGGGGTGAGGCTGTCGCAAAGGTCGGCAAAGGGATTGTCCCAAAGCATACCAAAGGCCTCGGAGGTATCCCCCGAGCTTGCGTATTTGAGATAGTATTCGTCGATCAGATCTCCCATGACCCCCTCGCACAGGGGCGCCAGCTCGGCCTCGTCGGCGATGCGGGAGGAGGCGGGCAGACCGATGGCCGCGAAGTTCTCCTTCACAGGCTCACGGCAGAAGGCGTCGATGGTGCTGATGTGGGCGCCGCCCAGACCGATGAGCTGATTTTGCAGGTGTCGGTTCCCGGGATCCCGGGCGATGGCCTCCGAGAGAGCGGCGGAAATGCGCTCCTTCAGCTCGGCCGCCGCGGCTCGGGTGAAGGTCACGACGAGCATACGGGACAGCTCGGCGGGATGCTCGGGATCGGTGAGACGGCGGATGATGCGCTCGGTCAGAGTCGCGGTCTTACCCGAGCCCGCCGCCGCGGATATGAGTAGGGTACGCCCCAAAGTCGACATAGCCGCGCTCTGGGCAGGCGTCCATTTTCTGGCCATGGATGGCTCCTTTCATGTATGGAAAGCGAAACTTGCGTACGCCCGAAGGGCATATCGAGCGAGAAAGCAAATTCGTCGCTGATGGGCAATGATGGTCTATTCTATGCAACTTTCAGTTTTTATTCAAATTTGTGTTTGTCGGTGTGTTGACCGTTCCTTTGCCTTCTCCAGCGGAGAAGGGGGACCGCGAAGCGGTGGATGAGACCGAGCAAGCTCGGCGAGCATTTGTAACCCAACTTATTGGGGGTACAGTTACGTTCCTACAACCATACGGATAAAAACTGCAAAATGGTTGATAC
>JAGAIH010000332.1 GCA_017626655.1 Clostridia bacterium
GCCTGCTGCAGCTCACCCGTCACCACGTTGGACGTGGTCACGTTGTCGCCGTAGGTCAGAGTGGCCTGATTCTGAAAGGTTGCCATGAAAAGACCTCCTGTTTTCGTAATGGTAGGAGCGGTATGCGCTCCACTACCATCCTATGCCCCGCCGCGCGAAAAAGTGACACCCTTCGACAGGTCTTCCCCTTGACAGATGGCGGCGTAAATGGTATACTGTAGGTATATAGGGAAATGTTCAAATTGCAATTTATAGGTCAGCTGTCTGACGGAAGAGGCGGTGACGCGATCCACCCTCATCCGCCTCCCGCCGCAGGAGCTGGTCGGCACCTTCCCCCGCGGGGAAGGCAAGACTTTTTGTGTTTAACGTTATTCAAAAATTCATATATATCAGTATGTTTTGGGTTTAGGAGAACGAGAAACATACCTGACTGCTTGCCTTCCCCTGGGGGGAAGGTGTCCTCCGAGCAAGCTCGGCGCGCAGGCGTGACGGATGAGGGTCCCCCTTCCCAATTTCACTCTCTTCCGTCAGACCGATAAACCCAAATTTGAACTCCCTCCGCCCCGCCAAATAACCGCCCCGACAGCTCACACCGAGCCGCCGAGGCGGTATTTCTATTCACTTTCCCAATATCCAGACCGCGATGAGTCCCACCGCGATCAGCCCCAAGAGAATCGCCATTCCCAGCGATACCCCCCACAGCCAAGCGGGCTTATCCCGCCTGCGGGAGCAGAGGATCACCGACAGCGTCAAGCCCCCGCACAGATACGGCAGGCATCCAAGGAGCAGAACAACCAAAGAAAAACCCTTCAGCCACTCCCCCAAAAGGACGGCGAAAAGCCCTCCCGGCCCCACGTCGGACGGGTAAGTCGGTGTCTCAGCCAACAGAAAGGCCAAAAGATCCTTAGCCCCTTTCAGAGCGATGAGCAGGCATACGCAGGCCAAAATCAGCATGACGATGTGGCTTTTTTTGACCTTGACGGACGGCTTTACAGACCGATTCTCGTCCATATGCTCACCCCCGATCCTACGCCGCCACCGTCACCGCCACCAGCACCGCAGGCAAGAGACCGACCAGCGCCACGGTCAGCGACGCCACCCACAGCCACGTGGGCTTGTTCCCCCGCTCCATAGCCAGCAGAGCCATGATCACCGTCCCGCACAGCCAGTTGATCACGAACAAAGCCAACGCGATCAGCATGGCCATACCGTAGGCGGCCCCCGCCAACAGCAGAGCCCCCGTAGCCAAGGGATCCCCCTCGGGGTCCCCCACCTGCGGCGGGTCCAGATGCACCGAGAACAGAAAGAGGGCCAAAACAGCCGAAACAGCCAGCAGGACACAGGCGATCACGAACAGCGCGATGTGCTTCTTCTGCGCCTTGACGGGCGGCACGGTCAGATCCATTTTCTCATTTTGATCCATAACAGTCTCCTTATCGCATATCATAGCCAGACCCGCATGACCGCCCCCATCACCGCCAGCGCCCCCACCATACAAAGTGAGGTCACCCACAACCACCGAGGCTTCCCCCGCCGCCGCAGGGCCAAAGCCCCCGACAGCGCAAGCCCCACGAGCCAGACGGGATGGAACATCTCCCACAGCGCCAGCACAAGGAAAGCCGCGGCCATCTCCCCCAGCATCACGCCGATCTCCCCCATCCCCGCCTGCTCGGGATCTCCGGGCGTGTAGGTCAGCAGAATGACCGCCCACACCGTGAAGATCAGCAAGCAGACCGCCACCGCCAGGCAAGCCAGCACGAACAGGACCCCGTGCAGGGGCCTGACCTCGGCGGGAGCCTCCGCAAACGCATCCCCGCCCGGGGTAGGAGCGGCCAGTCTTTCATCATCTTTACGCATAGGTAAGCCTCCTTTTTGAGAGCCTTCACCCATATACACGCAAAAACTCGCCGTTCATTACGCCCAAGCGGGGATCTTTTCAGTTAAATTTTATTTTTGTGTCGGATCAGCCGTAGACCTCGATCTCGCCGATGCCCATGGGACGCTTGGTATCCGTGCGGATCAGCACGTACCGTACCTTCGCGGTGTCAAAGGTGATCTCCAGGGAAGACACCCCATCGCCCCAGTCGTAGCCGTCGTACTTGCCCACCTCGGTGAACTCCACACCGTCCTCGGAAACCAGCACCGTGAAATCACGGAGGCGCTGTGCCTTGCCCAGTTGGCTGTTCATGGAGACCACAATACGGCTCACGTCGCAGACCTCCATGAGATCCAGCTTGGCCCAGCCCTCCCGATCCTCGCGCGCGGTGATCCAGCATCCGTTGTCGGGCGTGCCGTCGGTGAGGAAGTAGGAGGCGATGTTGCTCTTCTGCCAGAAGGTAGCGGAGGAGGTGGACACGTACACGGGCTTGTTCAGTGCCAGATCCTCGGCCTTCTCCGAGGGGCGGGATGCATCCATGCCGTCGGGCAGCTCAATGACCGCGCACTGTCCGGGAGCCAGCTCCAGGGTAAAGGTCCCGTCGGCCCCCACGGCGAGAGGCTTCATCTCCCCCGTAGCCAGATCCAGGATCTTAAATTCGCCATGCTTGTTAGCCTTCAGTGTTAGGGTCACGGCGCCGTTGGCGGTAAATTTCTTGTTGGTGATCACCACGTGCTGCCGACCCGAACCGTCCAACGACTGATACAGGGTGAAGATAGCGTCTCCCGTCTTGGCCAGAGTAAAGACGAAATCATCGGGCAGGACGGGATTGTCGATCTCACCGTGGGCGTGATACACCTCAATGGCGTCGCTGTTGGCCAGCACCGTACCCACCGTCTTGATGTACTTCCCTGCCGCGATCAGCCCCTCGTAGTTCCCCGCAGGAGTGAAATCAGGGGCCACGAAGCCGGTCTTGAAGCCGCCCGCCTCATTGTCAACGGGGGTCAGAGCCACGAACCACTTGTAGTTCTTCATGCCGTAGGCCATGCCCAGAGAGGCGTTGTAGCGCAGAGCGTCGGCGTCCAGCAGAGGATACCCGCCCTCAATGATCATGGACTGCATATAGTAGCCCGTGTCGGCGTTGTAGAGCAGACCCGCCTTGCGGAGACGGTTGAGGGAGGAATACACCTGGGGATTAAAGCCGCCATTCCAGGTAAAGGGGTAATGATCGTAGGTCAGGAACCGCATACGGCCGTTGCCCCCCGCCACAGCGGCGAACTCGGTGAAATACTCGTCAATGCCCCCGAAGTTGTAGGGAGGCAGAAGGTTCAGATGGGGGATCAGATGGGGATTGTACTCCTGAATGAGATGGAATACGCGGGCGTAGCCCAGGTACTCGTCATGTGGCTCATCCTGTAGGTAGATGCCGTAGAAGCCCGCGCGGTTCTCGTACTTCTTCACGATGGCCAGGATCTCCTCGTCCTTCATTTCCAGGAAGTTGTGGGAGCCGGCGGGATCGTTGGGAGAGTAGGCCAGCCCCAGCTGATCGCAGATGAACAGGGAGTACATGGAGATGTGGTTGCCCGCGCGATCCACCGAGCGGGTGTCCTCGATGTACTCCACACCGCCCTCGGCCAGGATCTTCAGACCCACGGGGATCTGCTCGGGGTAAGCGAAATTGGAGTGGTAGAACGCCGAGATACGGAACTCATCCCGCACCTCCTCCTTGACCTCCACGTGGCACACCGCCAGATTCTTGCCGTCGGTGACGTACACGTCGGTCTCACCCAAGCCCACAGGGGTAATCAGACCCTTCTCGTCCACGGCGGCTACGTTCGCGTCCAGGGTGGCAAACTTCAGCTTGGCCTCGGCATCCACGGCACTGCCGTCGCGGTAGTACAGAATCTCCAGCTGCTGGGTGGTGTCGGGATTCTTGAACAGCCAGATATCGTGGCGGTTGAGGATCATGTTGGAGGCGGTGTCAATGGGGGCGTAGACCTCGAACTCGGACAGAGCCAGATACTTGCCCTTGCGGTTCGCGCCCTCACCCAGCTCACGAGTCAAGAGCTTCACAAAGCGAGCCTCCACGCCGCCCAGCTCCACGGTAAGACCGTCCTTGGCGGCCTCTGCGGAGGTACCGCTCACCGATGCGGCGGGGTTGTAGTCCACGCCATCCATGGACGTGAGAATGTCAAAGGCCTTGGGGAAGGCGTTCTCCTCCCCCTCCATGGGGTAGAGCTTGACGTGATCCACCTTGCGGGGAACGGTCAGATCTATGAAGAAATAGTACTCGGTAGCAGGATCGACGGTCGCCTCCCAAGGGGTAGAGAAGCCCGTGGAGCGGTCGCCGTCGTTGAGATGCAGGTTGCTGAACCCGCCGTCGTTCTTGCAGGCCGACGCCAGCGCGAAGCCCTCACGGGCCACGTTGGCCACGGGCAGCTCAGTAGGCTCAAAGGTCAGAGGATCGAAGGGAGCCTCGGTGGTGACCTCCTCGGTGGTCTCCTCATCGGGGGCGTCCGTGGGGACCTCGGTGGGCGCGTCGGTTGGCGCGTCGGTATCCACGGGCAGAGTGGTATCGGCGGTATCCCCGCCGCCCGTACAGGACACGGCCAAAAGCCCCAGCGTAAACAAAAGCAGACAGATCCAAAGTTTTTTCATGAGCAAAGCTCCTTTCGGGTAGTATCCCTATTATACCATAAATCCCCTCGGTTGTAAATCGCCACCTATACAAAAACACCTCCCCCGATTTGTGAGTTTTTCACAAACCGAGAGAGGCGTATTTCAAATTTGGGTTTATCGGTCTGACGGAACAGAGTGGAATTGGGAAGGGTGACCCTCATCCACCGCTGCGCGGTCCCCCTTCCCCCGAGGGGAAGGTATTCGGCTCGTGTTTATCGTTATCCCTGAAAAGCTATTGGTATCAGTATGTTTTTGGGTATCAGCCAAGGAAACGGCTGACGCATTGACCTTCCCCTCGGGGGAAGGGGGAC
>JAGAIH010000333.1 GCA_017626655.1 Clostridia bacterium
CATTCACATAAGCATCCCCAGCCCCCGCAAAGCCTCGGCGACCTTGGAGCGCACCCCTTGGTCGGCCTTAGCCAGGGGGAGTCGGACCTCGTCCGAGCAGAAGCCCAGCAGATCCATGCCCGCCTTGATGGGGATGGGGTTGACCTCGCAGAAGAGGGCGTCGCAGAGGGGGATGAGGGAGAGCTGGAGGACGCGGGCCTCAAGGGTCTTGCCCTCCCACCAGAGACGGCAGAGCCTTGTCATGGCCTCGGGGCAGAGGTTGGAGACCACCGAGATGACACCGAGACCCCCCAGGGAGAGGACGGGGAGGGTCTGGTCGTCGTTGCCGCTGTAGAGGGGGAGGGAAGCGCCGCAGAGGGCGGCCACGCGGGCGGTGAAGGAGAGGTCCCCCGCGGCGTCCTTGAGGCCGACAATGCGGGGGTGATCGGCCAGGCGTTTGCATGCGGCGGGGGTCATCTTACAGCCCGTGCGGGAGGGGACATGGTAGGCGATGATGGGGAGGGCGGTGGCTTCCGCGACGGCTTCGTAGTGAGCGATCAGGCCCGCCTCGGAGGCTTTGTTGTAGTAGGGTGTCACCACCAAGAGGCCGTCACAGCCGCAATCCTCGGCCATGCGGGACAGCTCGCAGGCGCGGCGGGTGTTGTTGCTCCCCGTACCCGCTATGATGGGGATCTTGCGATCGGCGGCGGCGGCCTCGCGGACGGCGGCGGTGAAGAGCCAGCGTTTCTCGGTGTCGGTGAGGGTGGGGGATTCTCCCGTGGTACCCGCCACCACCAGGGCATCGATGCCCCCCTCGATCTGGTGGCGGAGGAGGCGGAGGAAGGCGGGCTTGTCGAGGGCGCCGTTTCGGAAGGGGGTGACCAGGGCGGTGGCACAGCCCGTGAAGAGGGGGGGAGTATGTGGGGTCATGGGGGCCTCCTTTCGGGGGGGGATGTAAAGTGGGAGCTATCGTTCCGATAGCTCCTACATGATGTGCGCTGTTCGCGCAATGATGTTCATCGCGGGTGTCCGCGGTGAAATGATGTTGCCCCTTTGGGGCAAAGGATGTGCGCCCCGGGGGCGCAACGGAGGGGGAACGAATGCCATTCGTGCGCGGCGGTTCTCGGTCGGTAAACGCAAATGTGAAAAACCGCAACAAAATCGTCAAAACCCGTTGCAATTTTTCTGAAGATAAGGTATAATAAAAACTGGATCTGTATGTCGTGCGGAACGGGGGGAAGGACCTCGTCTGCTGTCAGTATATGCGGAATACGGACGGTCTGCGACGGCGGCCGTCATGGGAAAGGAACACCTATGAGCGAAAGATTCATCATAAACGACCGCCCCGAGACAGACCTGCGGACGGCGGATTTCTTCTACCATCTGCCCGAGGAGCTGATCGCCCAGCATCCCATGGAAAAGCGGGATCACTCCCGTCTCATGGTGCTGGATCGGGGGGAAAAGACCATTGACCACAAGCACTTTTTCGATATTCTCGACTACATCAAGCCCGAGGACGTGCTGGTCATCAACAACTCCAAGGTCATCCCCGCCCGCCTGTACGGTCACGCCGAGGGACGGCCCGAGGCGGGGATCGAGCTGCTGCTCTTGCGCCAGCGGGCCACCGACACCTGGGAGTGTCTGGTCAAGCCCGGTAAGCGGGCTCGCCTGGGCCACCGCATGGTGTTCGGGGAGGGGATGCTGACGGGTGAGGTGGTGGAGCTGGTGGAGGAGGGCAACCGCCTCATCAAATTCGACTTCGACCGCGAGAAGTACGAGAATATCTACAACATCCTCCACGAGATCGGCCTCATGCCCCTGCCCCCCTATATCACCGAGCGGCTGGCCGACCGCGACCGCTACCAGACGGTCTACGCCAAGACCGAGGGCTCGGCGGCGGCTCCCACGGCGGGGCTCCACTTCACCCCCGAGCTACTGCAGGCCCTCCGCGACAAGGGGGTGGCCATCGCTCCCGTCATGCTCCACGTGGGTCTGGGCACCTTCCGCCCCGTGAAGGAGGACGCCATCACCGACCACGTCATGCACACCGAGTTCTTCTCGGTCCCCGCCGAGTCTGCGAAGATCATCAATGAGCGCCGCGCCGCGGGCGGGCGGGTGATCTGTGTGGGGACCACATCCTGCCGTACGCTGGAGAGCGCCTCGGACGAGCAGGGAATCGTCCACGCTATGGACGCGGATACGGGGATCTTCATCTACCCCGGGTATAGGTTCAAGGCGGTGGATGCCCTGATTACGAATTTCCATCTGCCCGAGTCTACCCTGCTCATGCTGGTTTCGGCGTTCTACGATCGGGAGAACGTCATGAAGGCCTATGAGGAGGCGGTGAGGGAGAGGTATCGGTTCTTTTCCTTTGGGGACGCGATGTTTATTTGCTGATGCGGTAAATTGCAGTTTATCGAACTGTTTGACGGAACAGATCAGTATGTTCTTGGGTGACCCTCATCCACCGCTATCGCGGTCCCCCTTCCCCCAAGGGGAAGGTCAATGCGTCAGCCGTTTCCTTGGCTGATACCCAAAAACATACTGATATCAATAGTTTATCCTGGCTAACGAAAAGCACGAGCCGAATACCTTCCCCTCGGGGGAAGGGGGACCGCGTAGCGGTGGATGAGGGTCCCCCTACCCAATTCCACTCTGTTCCGTCAGACCGACAAACCCAAATTTGAAATCTC
>JAGAIH010000334.1 GCA_017626655.1 Clostridia bacterium
GGTCCCCCTTCTCCGCTGGAGAAGGCAAGGGAACGGTCAACACACCGCTAAACCCAAATTTGAAAACGCCCCAAAAGTTACGATTCACTTAAAATTCGCGCTATATAATAGGCGAATAACAAAGATCAACAAGAAAGGAGCCTCCATGAGCTACCTCCTCAGCGCGGTCATGGGGTACCTGGTCGGTACCGTCAACCCCGCCTTTATCCTCGCCAAGCTCCACGGCTTCGATATCCGGGAAAAGGGATCCCGCAACGCGGGAGCCTCCAACGCGTTTCTCCTGTTCGGCAAGGCGCGGGGTGCCTTCTGCGCGGTCTTCGATATCGCTAAGGCCGCCTTCATCATCTGGCTCACGGGCCATATCTTCGCCCCCATCAACACCTTCGCCGTCACCGCCACCGCCTGCATCCTGGGCCACATTTTCCCCTTCTATATGCGCTTCAAGGGCGGCAAGGGCCTGGCCTGCATCGCGGGTACGGTTCTGGCCTACGACCTCAAGGTCTTCGCCGTCATGCTGGCCGCCGAGCTGGTCATCGCCCTGGCCACCAATTATATCTGCTTCGTCCCCATCACCGCGTCTGTCTCCTTTCCCGTCGTCTACGGCGTCATGGATCGGGATATATGGGGAGCGTTGCTCCTGGCGGTGGTAGCGGCGGTGGTGTTCTGTAAGCACCTGGTCAATCTCAAGCGTATCCGCGTGGGGCGGGAGGCCCGCATCTCCTACCTCTGGAGCCGCGACAAGGAGACCGCCCGACTCAAGGAGAATTACGGCGACGATGCCGAGGAATGACCGAGCGAAATTTCACGCCCAGTCATTCTTTTTTTGCGCCGCCTATTTACTTTTCAGAGAAAATATGATATAATACCCTTGATTTCGGGTATCCTACCGAAAGATAAAGCCATCGAAAACTCACCATATAAAAACGGAGGAAAGCATGAAGATCACCAATGACATCCGCTATATCGGCGTCAACGACCATCAGGTAGACCTGTTCGAGGGCCAGTACGTGGTCCCCAACGGCATGTCCTACAACTCCTACGCCATCATGGACGACCTCATCGCCATCATGGACACCGTGGACGCCCGCTTCACCCACGAGTGGCTGGACAACATCCGCGACACCCTGGGAGACCGCAAGCCCAGCTTCCTCATCATCCAGCACATGGAGCCCGACCACTCCGCCAACATCGACAATTTTCTGAAGGTCTACCCCGACACCGTGGTGGTGGCCTCCGCAAAGGCCTTTACCATGATGAAGAACTTCTTCGGCAAGGACTTCACCGAGAACGGCATGGTCGTCGGCGAGGGAGATACCCTCTGCCTGGGCAAGCATACCCTTCATTTTGTGGCCGCTCCCATGGTCCATTGGCCCGAGGTCATGGTGACCTACGACTCCACCGATAAGGTCCTGTTCTCCGCCGACGGCTTCGGTAAGTTCGGCGCTCTGGACGTGGAGGAGGACTGGACCTGTGAGGCCCGCCGCTACTACATCGGCATCGTAGGGAAGTACGGCGCCCAGGTCCAGGCCCTCCTGAAGAAGGCCGCTACCCTGGACATTCAGATCATATGCCCCCTCCACGGTCCCGTGCTGACCGAGAATCTGGGCTACTACATCGGCAAGTACGACACCTGGTCCTCCTACACCCCCGAGGACGAGGGCATCGTCATCGCCTATACCTCGGTCTACGGCAACACCAAGAAGGCGGTCCTGAAGCTGGCGGACCAGCTCCGCGCCAAGGGCTGTCCCAAGGTGGTGGTCAACGACCTGGCCCGCTGTGACATGGCCGAGGCGGTGGAGGATGCCTTCCGCTACAGCAAGCTGGTGCTGGCTACCACCACCTACAACGCCGATATCTTCCCCTTCATGCGCCAGTTCATCGACCACCTCACCGAGCGCAACTTCTCCAACCGTACTGTGGCCTTCATCGAGAACGGCTCCTGGGCCCCCATGGCCACCAAGGTCATGAAGGGGATGCTGGAGAAGTCCAAGAACATCACCTATACCGAGAGCACCGTCAAGATCCTCTCCGCCCTGAACGAGGAGAGCTCCAAGCAGCTGGAGGCCCTCTCGGACGAGCTGTGCCGCGAGTACCTGGCTCAGCAGAGCGAGACCGCCAACAAGAGCGACATGACCGCCCTCTTCAAGATCGGCTACGGCCTCTACGTGGTCACCTGCAACGACGGCAAGAAGGACAACGGCCTCATCGTCAACACCGTCTCCCAGGTCACCGACACCCCCAACCGCATCGCCGTCACCATCAACAAGGCCAACTACTCCCACCACGTCATCAAGCAGACCGGCAAGATGAACGTCAACTGCCTCACGGTGGAGGCTCCCTTCAAGGTCTTCGAGGCCTTCGGCTTCCGCAGCGGCCGCAACGTGGACAAGTTCGCCGACTGCACCCCCCTGCGCTCGGATAACGGCCTGGTATTCCTGCCCCGCTACATCAACGCCTTCATGTCCCTGAAGGTGGAGCAGTACGTGGACCTGGATACCCACGGTATGTTCATCTGCTCGGTCACCGAGGCCCGCACCCTCTCGGACGCAGAGACCATGACTTACGCCTACTACCATGCGAACGTCAAGCCCAAGCCCCAGACCGAGGGCAAGAAGGGCTACGTCTGCAAGATCTGCGGCTACGTCTACGAGGGTGAGGAGCTTCCCGAGGACTTCGTCTGCCCCCTGTGCAAGCACGGCGCACAGGATTTTGAGCCGATCAAGTAAGAGAATAGCTTATTGAGGAAAGTTGTATAATAAAAGTGGACAAACCGAGAAGTTAATGGTATAATTAACTTGGAAAGGGGTGAGTCCATGAGAAGAACGTACAGCAGAGACTTCAAGATCAAAGTGTGCGAGTTAGTCATCAAAGAGAATCTGAGTAC
>JAGAIH010000335.1 GCA_017626655.1 Clostridia bacterium
GACCCGCCCCTCGGCCAGCAGAGTGGGGAGGAGTCGATAGAACAGGGTCAGAAGCAGGGTGCGGATCTGGAAGCCGTCCTCGTCGGCATCGGTACAGAGGATGATCTTGGACCAGTTCAGCTGATTCAGATCAAAGGAGGCCAGATCGTTCTTCTTGTTCTTGGCGCGGGTCTTGGCGTCGATCTCCACCCCACAGCCGATGACGCGGAGCAGATCGGTGATGATCTCGCTCTTGAAGATGCGCTCATAGTCGGCCTTCAGACAGTTCAGGGTCTTGCCGCGGACGGGGATCACCGCCTGGAACTCGGCGTTGCGGGCCAGCTTGACCGAGGTCAGGGCCGAATCACCCTCCACGATGTACAGCTCCCGCTTCTCGGGATCCTTGGAGCGGCATCCCACGAACTTCTCCACGCGGTTGGAGATGTCGATGGTGCCCGTCAGCTTCTTCTTGATGTTGAGTCGGGTAGACTCGGCCTGCTCGCGGCTGCGCTTGTTCACCAGCACCTGGTTGACGAAGAGCTCGGCCTCGGTGGGATGCTCGATGAAGTAGACCTCCAGTCTGGCGCGGATGAACTCGTTGAGAGCCTCGTAGATGAAGGTGTTGTTGATGGCTTTCTTGGTCTGGTTCTCGTAGGAGGTCTGGGTGGATTTGGAATTGATGACCAGCACCAGACAGTCGGCGATATCGGGGTAGGTGATCTTGGCCTCGTTGCCCTTGTACTTGCCCTGGGCCTTGATGTACTTGTCCACGGCGTAGGTGAAGGCCATCTTCACCGCCTTGTCGGGGGAGCCACCGTGCTCCAGGTAGGAGGAGTTGTGGTAGTACTCGGTGAGGTGGTTGGTGTTGCAGACGCAGAAGGAGACGTCGGCCTTGACCTTGTACTCGGGCTTGTCGGCGCGGTCGCGGCCCTGGGTCTCCAGATGCCACAGCACGGGCTGGGTCATGGCGGAGGTGCCGACGATCTCGTTGATATAGTCCGAAATACCGTTCTGGTACAGGAAGGACTGCTCGGTGAACCTGCCGTCGGGCTGCTGGAGGAAGAGATCGAACCGAACTCCCGCCGACACCACCGCCTGGCGGTGAAGCACGTCCACGAAGAACTCCGCGGGGATGCTGATGTCGGTGAAGACCTCCAGGTCGGGCCGCCAGCGGATGACGGTGCCCGTCCGCTTCTGCTTGGGGGGAAGCTCCTCCTCCTTCAGCTTCTTCTGGGCGGGCTTGCCCTTCTTGAAGGTCATGGTGCGCTTACTCACGCCGTCGTAGGATTCCACCGTCATGAACTCGGAGGAATACTGGGTGGCGCAGGCGCCCAGACCGTTGAGGCCCAGGGAGTATTCGTAGGCGCCGCCGCCGCTGTTGTTGTCGTACTTACCGCCGGCGTACAGCTCGCAGAAGATCAGCTCCCAGTTCCATCTCTTCTCCCGCTCGTTCCAGCCCATGGGGACGCCGCGGCCGTGGTCGTCCACCTCGATGGAACGGTCGTTGAAATAGGTGACCTTGATCACCGAGCCGTAGCCCTCCTTGGCCTCATCCACGGCGTTGGAGAGGATCTCAAAGAAGGAATGCTCACAGCCGTCCAGACCGTCGGAGCCGAAGATGACGGCGGGGCGCTTGCGGACGCGGTCCTCACCGCGCAGGGAAGTAGTACTCTGATCGCCGTACTCGGCAGGGGCGGGGGCAGGCTTTTTGGTGGTCTTTTCGTTTGCCATAGAAAACTCCTTTTTCATGCTGTGTATGGGAAGATCCGCGGGGCGGACCATATATTGTAATATAATTAGATTTATTATACCATATATTGTGGAAAAATGCAAGTCGTATCTGTAAATTTTTCGGCTTGCGCGTAAGGCGGACGGTCGGGAAGCGGCATGAAGCCTTTTACGAAAAGTTTTGAGGATTTCCACCGCGAATTCAAAAAAAAATGGTATAATGCCTGTAACGAAATCCGTTTTTCTCCGTCTAACCAACGTAAGCAAAGGAGGTGATGGCGCCGTGGATTACGAAAAGCTCTACCGATCCTACTATATGCAGGTCTATTCCTATGCGGTCTCCCTGACCCGCGACCGCGATCTGGCCGAGGAGATTACCCAGAACACCTTCTATAAGGCGGCCGTTACCCGAGCGAGATTCCAAGGGCTGTCCGACGAGGTAACGTGGCTCTGCGCTATCGCCCGAAATTTGTATACCGATGAACTGCGCCGCAGGAGTCGCATGGCGGATGTGAACGACATGGGGGAGCTTCCCTCCGAGGAAAATGTAGAGAGAGCCGCGGCGGATGCCGACATGGCCTTCCGTATCCACCTGGTGCTTCACCACATGGAGGAGCCCTACAAGGAGGTCTTTCAGCTTCGCGTGTTCGGTGAGCTCTCTTTCGCGCAAATTGCCGCCATATTCGGGAAAAACGAGACCTGGGCGCGGGTCACCTACCACCGCGCCAAGCTGAAAATTCAAGAAAGGATGGGTGAGTCTCATGAGTAAGCAATGCGAGATCGTAGGGGATCTTCTCCCCTTGTACGTGGACGGGGTTTGCAGTGAGGCCAGCGGGGAGCTGGTACGGGAGCATATGGATACCTGTCCGCGCTGTCGGGAGCTTTGCGAGCAACTGCGCTCCCACGGGAGCGAGGAGCTTTTGAAGCGGGAAAAGGACGGCGTGGTTCGCCGACATGAGCGCAAGGAGAGCCGCAGAATCCTGCGGTACCTGTTCCTTTCGGCAGCCCTGCTCTACCTGCCGACGCTCCTGCTCATAGTCCTCCATTCAGAGCCCGACGGAACCTCCTTTATCGCCATTGATCGGTGGTTCGTGCTGGCGGTCCTGTTCCTGTTCACCGTGCCCTTCTATCTGGCGTTCATTGAAATCGGCCGCTTGGTCTGCGGAGCCATGGAAAAGAGGAAAAAGAGGATCAGGGAAAGGATTTTCGATTTTATTGGAGCCTCCTTTGCGGTGGGGATCGTGGCGGTGGGGGTCATCGCTACCGCCCTGGATCGGGACGACTGGATCGGTCCCATCCTGAACCTTGCGGTCCTGCTGATTTTGAACTGGCTGGTCTCAGCCATCGTCAATAAAAAAAGACCCCGCATAGGGGACACGGTCAAGGACAAGGTCTTTTGGGCCTGCCTGGCCATTATGGCGGCGACCGTAGCCCTGTCGGTGACGCTCCTCGTCACGGCGGGAGGCTCAAAGGCCCGTCCCGACCCTCAGGAGCCTATGCCGGATGAGGCGGTCTGTAGGACGGTATATGATCTATAAGCAGAAAGCCCCTTGGAGTACCTGCCGCAGGTATCCAAGGGGTCTTTTGTTGCTTGTAACGCGGGGATCCGGTACGGTATCCGATGTGTCTCACTCCTCCTCAATCTCAGGCTCGGGCATGACCAACGGCCGCCTCTCGGGGAGATGAAGACCGTCCACCCCGTGAGCCTGCATGGCGTGGAAGATGCGGTGGCGCAGGCCCTTGTGCTGACGCTCCAGGGAGGCCAGGAGCTGCTTCATGGACTCACGCTCGGTGTTGGAATCGGCGGGACAAATGGACTTCACCACGGGCAGATCAGCAGCCTGGGCGAAGGCTCTCACCTCCTTTTCGGGGGTGTAGAGCAGGGGGCGGATGACCCGCAGATCCACCCGGGAGAGGTAGGTCACGGGCTGGAAGCACCCAATGCGCCCCTCAAAGAAGAGGTTGAGCATGAAGGTCTCCACCGCGTCGTCGAAGTGGTGGCCCAGAGCCACGGTGTTGCACCCCAGCTCCTTGGCGGCGTTGTTCAGAGCCCCGCGGCGGAGCTTGGCGCAGAGGGAGCAGGGGTTGGTCTCCTTCCGCACGTCAAAGATGATGCGGGCGATCTCGGAGGGGACCACGTGGTAGGGGACCTCCAGCCGCTCGCATAGGGCGCGAATGCCCCCATAGGGGTCGGCGGGCAGCTCCTTGCCTTGGTTGGCCTCGATGGCGCCGA
>JAGAIH010000336.1 GCA_017626655.1 Clostridia bacterium
ATGGTCTTGATGGCGCCCGCCAGAGCCTTCTCGGCGGCGGTGACGGCCTTGACGGTATCCGAGAACTGATCCTCGGTCAGCTCCACGTAGATATCCAGGGTGTCGGTGTTGTTCACGCGGTCCACCTCAATAAAGTAGTTGGGGGCGTAGCCCTCCTGGAGCAGGACGGTTTCGATCTGGGAGGGGAATACGTTGACGCCGCGGATGATGAGCATATCGTCGGAGCGGCCCATGGGCTTTCTCATGCGGATCAGGGTGCGGCCGCAGGAGCACTTCTCACGGGTCAGCACGCAGATATCACGGGTGCGGTAGCGCATCATGGGGAAGGCTTCCTTGTCCAGACAAGTGAAGACCAGCTCGCCCTTCTCGCCCTCGGGAAGGACCTCCTCGGTGTCGGGGTCGATGATCTCAGCCAGGAAGTGGTCCTCGTTGATGTGCATACCCTTCTGCTCGGTGCACTCGAAGGACACGCCGGGGCCGGAGATCTCGGTCAGACCGTAGATATCGTAGGCCTTGATGCCCAGGGATTTCTCGATGTCGCGGCGCATCTCCTCGGTCCAGGGCTCGGCGCCGAAGATGCCTGCCTTCAGCTTGTTATCCTCGGGCTTGTAGCCGCGCTCCTTCAGGGACTCGCCCAGGTAAGCGGCGTAGGAGGGGGTGCAGCAGAGGATGGTGGCCTCCAGATCCATCATGAACTGGATCTGCCGCTCGGTGTTGCCCGAGGACATGGGCAAAGTCAGAGAACCCACCTTGTGAGAGCCGCCGTGCATACCCGCGCCGCCCGTGAACAGACCGTAGCCGTAAGCCACCTGCACCACGTCCTCGTTGGTGCCGCCCACCGCCATAATGGCGCGGGCACAGCAGTCCTCCCACAGATCCACGTCGTGCTGGGTGTAGAAGGCCACCACGCGGCGGCCGGTGGTACCCGAGGTAGACTGGATACGGACACACTTGGACTGGTCAACGGCGAGGAATCCCTTGGGATACTGGTCGCGCAGATCGTCCTTGGTGATGAAGGGGAGCTTGTGGAGATCCTCGATACCGTGGATGTCGTCGGGGGTCACGCCCTTCTTGTCCATCTTGGCGCGGTAGTAGGGAACGTTGTCGTAGATGTGGCGGACCTGCTTGACCAGCTTCTCGGACTGCAGGGCCTGCATATCCTCCAAGGACATGGTCTCGATTTCGGGTTGGTAGTAACGGCTGTTACTCATGCGGATCACTTCTTTCTTCATTGATTTTATGGGGTTCTTAAGGATCACAAATTTGGGTTTGCTGGTGCGTTGGTTATGAGACCGCACTCCAAATAGCGCAACGGCGAAGGGGCCCATGTGCTCACCAAGATGGCTCCTGGTATCAGTTTTCTTTGACAGATAAAGAAATTTTTGAAAGTTTTAGGGGATTCTTAAGGACCCTCGCAAACTTCGCCGCAGGCGAATTTGCCCCGAGCGAAGCGAGGAGGTTTCCAAAAGGGTCCTTAAGCCGCCGGAGGCCGGTCCCCTTTTTACGCTCTTCCCAGCGCGAAGGCCTTCTTGTTGATCTCCACGAACTTGGGCTTGACGCACTCCTCGATGGCGGTCATCCACTTGTCCTCGGCGATCTCGGGGAAGTAGCGGGAGAGGCGGCCCATCAGCACCAGGTTGACGGCCTTGGCGGTGCCGGCCTCCACGGCCAGGGTCAGCGCGTCCATATCGTCGATGAGGACGCCCTTCTGCTTCAGGGACTCCAGCACCCCGTGGGGGTAGGTGGCGGCGCCCGTGATGACGGGCATGGGATCGGTCTCGCGGTCGTTGACGATGATGCGGCCGCCCTCGCGGAGGCAGGACGCCCAGCGAGCGGCCTCCAGCTTCTCGAAGGAAACGATGTAGTCGGCCTCGCCCTTGTCGATGATGGGGGAGTCCACCCGGTCGCCGTAGCGGACGTAGGTCACCACACTACCGCCGCGCTGGCTCATGCCGTGGACCTCCGAGACCTTGACGTCGTAGCCCTCGGCGCAGAGGAGGTGGCCCAACAGCTTGGAGGCGAGGAGGGAGCCCTGTCCGCCCACGCCCACGATCATAATATTCTTGGTATCCATATCAGTTACCTCCCTTGATGGCGCCGAAGGCGCAGAGCTGCTCGCAGACACCGCAACCGACGCAGAGAGTGGGATCCACCATAGCCTTGGCGGTCTTACCCTCGCCCTCCATATGAATGGCGGGACAGCCCAGCTTCATGCACTTCTTGCAGGAGCGGCAGGAGTCGGGATCCACCTTGACGGCGGGCTTGGCCTTGACGGTCTTGAGCAGGACGCAGGGACGGCGGGAAATGATGACGCCGGGGCCCTCGGCGGCCAGCTCCTCGGTGATGGCCTTGTCGCAGGCGGCCAGATCGTAGGGATCCACCACGGTGACGCGGTCAATGCCCACGGCGCGGCAGAAGGCCTCCAGGTCCACCTTGGCGGCGGGGTCGCCGTGGATGTTGTAGCCCGTGGTGGGGTTCTGCTGGTGGCCCGTCATACCCGTGATGGAGTTGTCCAGGATGATGACGGTAGAATTGGATGCGTTGTAGGAGATGTTGACCAGACCCGTCATGCCGGAGTGCATGAAGGTGGAGTCGCCGATGACGGCCACGGTCTTCTTTTCGGTCTCGGCGCCGCCGATCTTGTTGAAGCCGTGGACGCCCGACACCGACGCGCCCATGCACAGCACCGAGTCAACGGCGTTCAGGGGCTGGGCCATGCCCAGGGTGTAGCAGCCGATATCACCGATGACGGTGATCTTGTGCTTGGCCAGGGTGTAGAACAGGCCTCTGTGAGGACAGCCCGCGCACATGACGGGGGGACGGACGGGAATGGCCTCCTCGGCGGTGACGCCCTCCTTTACCTCCATGCCGAAGACGCGGCGGATGAGGTTCTGGGAGAACTCGCCCTCCATGGGGAAGAGGTTCTTGCCGTCCACCGTCAGACCCAGGGCCTTGCAGTGGTTCTCGATGACGGGATCCAGCTCCTCGATGACCACCACGCGGTCCACCTTGGCGGCGAAGTCGGTGATGAGCTTCTCGGGCAGGGGGTTGACCATGCCCAGCTTGAGGACCGAGACCTTGTCGCCGAAGACCTCCTTGACGTAGCGGTAGCAGGTGCCCGAGCAGATGATACCGATCTCGGTGCCGCCCATCTCCACGCGGTTGACGGGAGCGGTCTCGGCGTACTCAACGAGAGCGCGGGTGCGGGCCTCCACCACGGGATGGCGGCGGATGGCGTTGGCGGGAGCCATGATGTACTTCTGAGGAGTCTTGACGTAGGGCTTGACGGGGATATCCTGTCTGTCCTCTACGGTCAGAAGGCTCTGGGAGTGGGCGATGCGGGTGCACATACGGAGCAGGAAGGGGGTATCGAACTGCTCCGACAGCTCAAAGGCCAGCATGGCGTACTCTCTCGCCTCGGCGGAATCCGAGGGCTCCAGCATGGGGACCATGG
>JAGAIH010000337.1 GCA_017626655.1 Clostridia bacterium
AGGTTGCGGAGCGACGAGGGCGTCGCTCCCTACAATGGGTCATTGGCAAACGAGCCATCGTGCCGAACAGCTCGCCAAACCCCAATTTTTCGCAATCATAAGATCGACTCGTGTAAAAAAAAGAAAAGGAGAAAAACGAAGCCTCATCAAGCTTCGCCGATGAATGATATGGACGAAACAATGAAGGATATGGCCCCTATCAAGCCTGCCGTACAGGTGGAGAAGGCAGATGAATGGAGCAAACTTTTTGAGAGATACGGTCAGACCGAGACCGCGTGGATCGGCGCCGACGGGATCTTCTCCTTCGCGCTGGACGGAAACGATGCCCTCGCGAGTGCCACCGACCGCACCAAGACCTTTTTTATCTTCAGCGATACGCTGTTCGGTACCGCGAGCGAGGACGGAAGAAAGGCCGTGCGGGAGGCTATGCCCAACCACACCTCCGCGATCCTCGAGGGAAACAAGCCCGATGCCGCGAGGCGCAGATTTGTCTGGGGCAGGGGCGGCAGCTGCACCCTTGACCTGCAGGATCTCGATGATAACGATCAGAAAAATCTTGTGGGTAAGGTGAAATGGTTCACCGACGGTCTTGTGCTGGGGGATAAGCTGTACCTGTTCTGCTATACCCCCATCGGACTCGTCAATGACAGGGTGGACATGGCCGTGTTCCCGATTGTGGACGGCGACCTCGACTATGAGCATGATTTCCTCATCGAACCCATCCCTCAGCTCTGTATGCTGACCCCTGAGGGGGAGCTGGACGTTGATTACGGTTACGCCGTCCACGTCAATACCAAGGAAGCGGGCGCGCCCGACCCCGACGGATATATCTACATCTACGGCGGCGGCCGCGATTACAGGGGCTACGTTTCCCGTATCAAGGCCGAGGATTTCCCCGACTTTTCCAAGCTGAGATACTATGACGGAAGCGGATGGAGCGCAAGCATCGCCGATGCCGCCGCCGTGATCCGGGGCATATCCCGCGAATACAGCGTAACGCCCATCCCCGTAGGCCCGAAGGCCGGGAAATACGTTGCCGTATTCATGGATCAATGCGTTTCCGGTGATATCGCCTACGCCATCGCCGACACGCCCTACGGACCCTTCAGCGAGGCCGTCCGCTTTTACCGCGCGCCCGAGGCCGGTGAGACCGTGTTGGACGCGGAAGGCAAGGAGGACACGATATTTACGTATAACGCCAAGGCCCATCCCCATCTGTCGGAGGGGAGCCGCTTGCTGATCAGCTATAACACCAACGTGTGGAACGGCAACAACACCCCCTACTGCTATCACCCGAGATTCATTTGGCTTGACCTTGAGACCATCTGATCGGTCCGGGAGTCTCAAGGGTATATCTCCTGTCTCCCGATCCTCGCGGCAGCGGATTTGTCTTCCCCGCCGATCAAGAACATTTTTTCCGAGGCGTGAAACGGTTTGGTCCGTTTCGGCGTCTCTATGTATGAAAGTACTTTCAAGCAAAGGAGGCCCGGCGATGCCCCGACACGTTCCCGACGATCATACGCTCCTGGAGACCCTGACCCACGCCCTGGGCTCGGGGGACGCGGGGGCCGTGGATCGAGCATTTGAGAGCATATACAACGCCTACGCGAGGTCGGTGGCCTTCGTCTGCGGGCGGTATCTGTCCGACGATACCGATATCCGCAGTGTGACCAACGACGTATTTATCAGCTTTTTTCAGCGTTCCCCCTACATAGAGGAGGTCGGGTCCCTCCGCGCCTACCTCATGCAGTCCGCCCGCCACGCCGCCCTGGACTTTTTGCGGTCCAAGAACCGCCGCGAAAGAAGACTGACCGAGCTGACGCCCCCCGACGGGGACACGGATCCCCTGACCCTCATCCCCGACCCCGACGGAGATATCGCCGCCCATGCCCGCTACCGCGCCTTGACCGACGACCTCCGCGCCACGGTGGGGGACGAGGCCGCCGAGATCGTATTGTCCCACGCCGTCTGCGGGGAGAGCTTCCCCGCCATCGCCGCGCGGCTGGGGCTGAAGACGGGTACCGTCAAGACCCGCTACCACCGCGCCATCCAACGCTTTCGCAAGCAGAAAGGAGATGCCTGGCTGTGAAACATAAGAAATCCCCCAAGCCCACCCCCGAAGAGTCCCTCCGCCATACCTGCGAGGAGGGGATGGGGCTTGACCTGAACTACAGTGAGATCCGCGACCGCCTGGATACGGCCGAGATTTCCCGCGTGGGCAAGGTACGGAAGGCCGCAAAGCCCGCCATGATCCCCACGGATGCCCCCGCCCCCGCTCCCCGCCGCGCCTTCCCCGCCGTCCTTCTGGTGCTGGCGGTGCTGATCCTCACCCCCGCCCTGGCGGTGGGGAGCTTCCTCATCGCCCGCTCCACCATGGATCCCACGCCCCCCGACAACCATCCCGACGGGACGGTGGGCTATATGCCCCCCCTGGGCACAGATCCCGACCAGAGCTTTACCCCGGGCGTCTCGGTCCCCGTGACTCCCCGCCCCATTACCCCCAACACCTCGGGAAAGGAGTGGGGCAACCTCTTCAATCTCACCGAGTCCTACGCCACCGATAACGCCCTGTTCCTCCGCGCCGAGCATCTGGACCCCGCCATGACCGACGGGACCCTCCCCGCCGTGCTGACGGTCTCGGACGTGGCGGAGTGGAAGAGCTTTTACGGTGAATTCTGCGCCGACGGAGTCCCCGCACAGGAGCTTCTGGACGGGCTGAACGGCATGACCCGGGATTTCTTCCAAAACCATTCCTTGCAGATCATCATCACCGAGGGGCGGAGCGGCTCCATCCGCTACCGATTTGAGGAGGTCTATACCACCAACGGAAAGGTCCACCGAGCGTGGGAGCTGGTGGCCGAGGTGCCTCTCGCCCTGACCATGGATATCGTCCATTGGTGCGTCGTGATCCCCGTGGGCAAGGCCGAGGCCCAGGTGCCTATGGAGCTGTCCATGCGGGACGTCTATGAGATCGACCCGGGGTACGTGGTGGAGCCCGACGACGTCATTCCCGACATCACGATCCGTGACCCCCATCTGTGGTTTGAATTCGACTCCTACGCCCGAAACGGCTGTCTTTACGGCCGCCTGGGATACAACGGCGACGGGAGCTACCCCTACACCAAGACCGTGACCACCTATGCCGAGTGGCAGAGCCTCTACCTGGGCTACTCCGTGGGCTCGATTTCGGACTCCGGCTTTACGGAGGGTCTGGCCGCTATGGACGAGGCCTTCTTCGCCGAGCAGTCCCTGCTGATCCTCTACATAGCGGAGGGCAGCGGGTCGATCCGCCACCGCGTGGATCAGGTCACGGTGGAAGACGGGACAGTCACCGTCACCCTTGTGACCCTGCAACCCGAGGTGGTCACCTGCGACATGGCCTACTGGGCGATCCTCGTCCCCATTGATAAGGGATCAGCCGGGCTTCCCGTGGAGATCGAGGGAAAGATCGAAGCCCTCACTCCGTAAAAAAGCGAGAGCCGTACCCTTCCGCCGAGGGGGGCGGCTCTCTTTTCGCGTTCATTGCGCGGCCGGGGGTTGACTTTCGCGGGAGAATGGAGTATAATAATCTTGAACATCCCCACCAATCTGCAAGGGAGACGACACCATGAAAGCGACCTGGCTGTTTTTTGATATGGGCTCCACCATCATGAACGAGACCCCCGCCATGGAGAGGCGGATCCGCGACTCCATTGCGGGGACGGGTGTCGCCTATGAGGAGATCGCCGCCAAAATGGCGGAGCTTCGTGCCATGGGTGTGCGGGAGGACGTGGCCGCTCTCAACCATTTCGGCATCAAGCCCACCCCCTGGCCCCGAGACCACGAGGTCCCCTACCCCGATGCCGACCGAGTCCTCCGTACCCTCCGTGAGCGGGGCTACCGCCTGGGCATCATCGCCAGCCAGCCGTTGGGCTCCGCCGAGAGACTGGCGCGGTTCGGTCTGCGGGACCATTTTGGGGTGATCTGCGCCTCCGCCGAGGAGGGAGTGGACAAGCCCGACCCCGAGCTGTTCCGCCGCGCTCTGACCCGGGCGGGATGCGCTCCCGCCGACGCCGTCATGATCGGCGACCGTACCGACAACGACGTGGCCCCCGCCAAGTCCCTGGGGATGGGGACGGTCCTGATCCGCCAGGGCTACGGCGGTCACGATATCATCCACCACGAGGGGGAGATTCCCGATCTGACGGTGGACAGCCTGCCCGAATTGCTGGATATTTTTGTGTAGATACATTGCGGTTTGTCGAACTGTTTGGCACGTTGGCTCGGTTGCCAATGACCCATTGTAGGGAGCGACGCCCCCGTCGCTCCGCAACCTACAAATAGCCTTTACCTATTGTCAGATATATATGTTTCGCCCTTATTTCCCCAAAAATCGGTATGTTCTATGTGGCGGAGCGACGAGGGCGTCGCTCCCTACAGGGGTTTGTGCCAACCGAAACGCACCGACAGACCCAAATTCGCCCCCTAAATAATCACTCTACAGGGAGATCCCTATGTCACAAGTAACCTTCGGCCCTATCACCCTGCCCCACGGCCTTGCCCTCGCCCCTCTGGCGGGGGTCAGCGACCGTGCCTTTCGCCGTGTCTGCCGCGCCTGCGGAGCCGACTTCACCGTCAGCGAGATGGTCTCGGCCAAGGCTCTCTGCTACGAGCAGCGCAAAAAGGACCCTAAGGTCCGCTCGGTGTCGGGACAGCTTGCCTCGGTCAATGCCGATGAGCTTCCCATGGCGGTGCAGATCTTCGGCAGTGAGCCCGACTTCATGGCCGAGGCCGCGCGGATGATCGAGGCCAACGAATACATCGGCTGTATGAGTGAGGTCCCCCCCTCGGCCATCGACATCAACATGGGTTGTCCCGTCCGCAAGGTCACGGGCAACGGCGAGGGGAGCGCGCTCCTCAAAAATCCCCAACTCATCGGCGAGATCGTCACCGCCGTTGTGAAAGCCGTGAAGATCCCCGTCACGGTCAAGATCCGGGCGGGGTGGGACAAGGATTCCGTCAACGCCCCCGAGGTGGCCAGGATCATCGAGGCCTCGGGCGCGTCCCTGCTGACGATCCACGCCCGCACCCGCGAGCAGATGTACGAGCCGGGGGTGGATCGGTCGGTCATCACCGCCGTCAAGCAGGCCGTCTCCATCCCCGTGCTGGGCAACGGCGACATCTACACCGCCGCCGACGCCCTGTCCATGATGGCCGAGACGGGCTGTGACGGGGTCATGATCGCCCGCGGCGCCATGGGCAACCCCTGGATCTTCTCCGAGATCCGCGCCGCCCTGGAGGGGAAGGACTTCACGCTGCCCCCCGCGTCCGAGCGCTTTGAGGTGGCGCTGACCCAGGTGCGGGAGATGATTACCGAGAAGGGCCAGCGGGTGGGGGTAGCCGAGGCCAAGAAGCATCTGGCCTGGTACTGCCACGGCATGGAGGGCGCCGCCGCCGCCAGGGGACGGCTCATGCAGGCCGAGTCCTACGACGAGCTGGCCGCCATCCTGCGGGAGATGGGAGGGCGGGCATGAACCACACCGTCAACACCCCGCCCCGCGCCGCCGTCCTCTGTACCGACAGCCGCCTTTCCCGCCTGCTGGAGACCGAGCTGGCCTACCTGGGGATCGTGGCCCGCAGTACCGAGTCCCTGCCCTCCTCCGACGGGGAGCTGTGCCTGATCGTGGCC
>JAGAIH010000338.1 GCA_017626655.1 Clostridia bacterium
CCATGCCCAGGGCCTTGGCGGCCTCGTCGGGGGTGGTGGCGGTGAGGTCGGCCTTCCCGGCCAGGGCGCCCAGCTTGGCGGCGTCCAGGGTGATCGTGCCGTCGGGGTTCTTGGTCACGATGCCGTCGCCGCCCGCCTTCAGCTCGCCGTTTTGGTAGTACTTGACACCGCCGTCGGTGACGGCCAGGGTCTTGCGGCTGCCCAAGACCTCTTTAATGCGGTTCGCGGTGGCGTACTTGGCGTAGTCGGGGAGCTTGGACGCGGGAACTTCACCGAGGAGACGGTGGGAGCCTCGGTCTCGGTCTCGGGCTCGGTGGGGGCTTCGGTACCGCCCACGGTCTCAATGGTGTCGGGGAGGGCGGTGGTCTCGTCGGGCTTGTCCCCCTGGTTGCAGGCGGCGGTGGCCAGCAGGGCCAGCAGGAGAAGGGCGGCGGCGAGGAGGCGGATGAGTTGGATTCGTTTCATGACATTTTTCCTTTCATGGGAGGATGGGGGGTCACTAACGGATGGGATCAGGCAAGGGTACTCAGGTAGGCGGGGGTATCGAAGGGTTCGAGGGGGGTATTGCTTTTCAGATACAAGGGGTGGTGGGGGTGACCCTTCACCGAAATGGGACCCGCGTGGTACCAGACGGCTCCCGCGGCGTTTCCCAGCTCCACCATCTCGCGGACGCAATCGGCGAGGTAGGGGCGTTTCTCAATGATGGCTCCCCAGGCCGCCCAGACGGCGGGCTTCTCCCCCGCTATGGAGAGGAGGTAGGCAAAGGCCTTCATGTTCTCGGCGTGGAGCCACTCGTTGCGCTCACGCTCCATATCGTCGGGGCGGGTGGCGCGCTGGGCGTAGACGTTGAACATGAGGAAGGAATCGTAGCCGTTGGCCAGGGCGATGCGCTGGGCGGACTTGAGGGTGGGGTCAAGGTTATTGGGGGCGGCGGTGGAGGGGTTGATGCCCACGCAGATGACGGGGTGCTTCCCTCTCGTGCCCAGTATGTACCGGTACTCGTCGTAGCGGTTGGGGACGTAGAGCCAGTCGTTCACTTCATAGTCAGGGTGGGGGAGGAGGGCTTGGGTGAGGGCGTCCTCAAAGGGGAGGACGTCGATGTAGGTGGTGGGGGAGGTGGGGATGTGCATGGGGATCTCCTTACTTTCTGCGGAACATGACTGTTTTTTGTGTCAGATTGATATGACAGGCTTTATACCCTACCTTCAACCAAACACTATGGGAATGCTCTTCATCGCTCTCCCACCATGCATTATGCTTATAGGCAGAGGCAGGAAGTGTTTTTTCAATGATCTCTTCAACTTGATCAAATGTCAATGTAATCTCATCGTATCCGCAATTTTGCAGATAGACAGCCAATTTCAGATAATCTTCCTTGCGATTCATCTCAAACCTCCTAAAACTGCATTGTCATCTGATCCGTCTCATTCACCCCGTCCAGCACATGATTCTGCCGCAAGATATCCACCACGGCGGATGTGAGCTTGGCGCGGGTCTTGAGATCCTCGATGGAGAAGAAGGGCTCCTGCTCTCTTGCGGCCACGATGTTGGCGGCGGCGTTCTCGCCCAGGCCCGCCAGGGCCGAGAAGGGGAGGCGGATCTTGCCGTTCTCGGGGACGTACTCGTCGGCGGTGGACTTGTCCAGGTCCACGGGGAGGAAGCCGATGCCTCTCGCGTAGGCCTCGTTGACCAGCTGGAGGACGGGGAGGCTCTGGGTCTCCTTGGGGGAGGCCTCGTTCTTCTGGGAGCGCTTGTCGATATCGGCGATGTAGTCGGCCACCGCCTTCTTGCCCCTCATGACCAGGGCGCCGTCAAAGCCCAGGGGCTGGACGGTGAACATGGCGCAGTAGAAGGCCAGGGGGATATGCACCTTGTACCAGCCCAGTCGGATGGCCGACATATCGTAGGCGGCGGCGTGGGCCTTGGGGAACATGTACTTGATCTTTTTACAGGAGGCGATGTACCAATCGGGGACGCCCACCTCCCGCATCTCGGCCTCATACTCGGGGGTCAGGCCCTTGCCCTTTCGCACCATTTCCATGATCTTGAAGGCATGGGACTTCTCCACACCGTAGCGGATGAGAGCCAGCATGATATCGTCTCTCGTTCCGATAACCTGGGAAATGTTGCAGGTTCCGTTGGCGATCAGCTCCTGGGCGTTGCCCGTCCAGACGTCGGTGCCGTGGGATAGACCCGAGATCTGGAGCAGATCCGAGAAGGTCTGGGGCTTACACTCCTCCAGCATCTTGATGACGAAGCGGGTGCCCAGCTCGGGAAGACCCAGGGTGCCCAGGGTACAGCCGATGTCCTCGGGGGAGGCGCCCAGGGGCTTGGTGCCCAGGAACAGCTCGTAGATGGAGCGATCGTTCATGGGCACGTCCAGGACCGAGGTATCGGAGTATTTCTCCAGGTACTTGTATTTCGTCGGCATATCGTGTCCCAGCTCGTCCAGCTTCAAAAGGGTATCGTGGAGGTACTCGAAGGTGAAATGGGTGGTGACGATATCCGAGTTGGGATCGTCGGCGGGGTGCTGGACGGGGCAGAAATCGTAGATCTCCAGATGCTTGGGGACCACCACGATACCGCCGGGGTGCTGGCCTGTTGTGCGCTTGACGCCGACACAGTGGGCCGAGAGGCGGTTGACCTCGGCGCGGTTAACGCTGATCTTCTTGTCCTCCAGGTACTTCATGACGAAGCCGAAGGCGGTCTTCTCCGCCACGCCGCCGATGGTCCCCGCGCGGAAGACGTTCTCGGCGCCGAACAGCTCCTCGGTGTATTTATGGACTTTACCTTGGACTTCACCCGAGAAGTTCAGGTCGATATCGGGGGATTTGTCTCCGTAGAAGCCCAGGAAGGTCTCGAAGGGGATATCGTGGCCGTCGTAGTTGAGCTTGCGGCCGCAGTTGGGGCAAATCTTGTCGGGGAGGTCGAAGCCCGAGAAGACACCGATCTTTTTGGCGGTCTCGAAATCCGAATATTTACAGTCGGGGCACCAGTAGTGGGGGGGCAGGGGGTTGACCTCGGAGATGCCCGCCAGGTTGGCCACGACGGATGAGCCGACGGAGCCGCGGGAGCCGACGAGGTAGCCTTGGGACTCGGAATAGGCCACCAGCTTCTGGGCGATCATGTACAGCACCGCGAAGCCGTTTTTAATAATGGAAGGAAGCTCGCGCTCCAGGCGGTCCTTGACGATCTCGGGAAGGGGGTCGCCGTAGCGGGACTTGGCGGTCTCGTAGCAGATGCGCTCCAGATCCTCGTTGGCACCCTCCATTTCGGGGTTAAAGGTACCCTTGGGGAAGGGGCGGATGCCGTCCTCGATCATGTCGGCGATCATGTTGGTGTTGGTGACCACCACCTCGAAGGCCTTTTCCTCACCCAGGTAGGCGAATTCCTCCAGCATTTCCTCGGTGGTGCGGAGGTAGAGGCCGCTGTCCTTGTCGAAGTCCTTGAACTTCATGCCCGCCTGGAGGATCTTACGGTAGACGTCATCCTCGGGGTTGAGGAAGTGGGCGTCGCAGGTGGCCACCACGGGCTTGCCGTATTTTTCGCCCAGGGCTACCACCTTGCGGTTGAGGTCGCGGAGCTCCTCGTCGTCCTTGAACTTGCCCTCGGCGATCATGAAGCGGTTGTTGACGATGGGCTGGATCTCCAGGTAGTCGTAGAACTTGACGATCTCGGCGATATCCGCGTCGGGGCGGTTGTCGATGATGGCCCGCATCAGCTCTCCCGCCTCGCAGGCCGAGCCGATGATGAGGCCCTCTCGGTGCTTCTCCAGCTCGGTCTTGGGGATGCGGGGGTTGCGGCGGTAGTATTTTAAGTAGCTGTAGGAAACTAACTTGTAGAGATTCTTCAGTCCCGTGGGGTTCTTGACCAGGATCACCTGGTGGTAGGGACGGAGCTTTAAGGGGTCGGTCTTCTCGGCCATCTCGCTGACCAGCTTCTCAAAGGTACGGACGTCCTGCTCGTCCAGGTCACGGAGCATACAGAAGTAGATGGCGGCCAGCATGGCGGCGTCGTCGCAGGCGCGGTGGTGGTTGAAGTCGCCCAGCTCGTAGTGGGTCGCCACGGTGTCCAGCTTGTGGTTTTTGAGGTCGGGGAGGAGGAAGCGGGCCAGGGCCAGGGTGTCCAGGTAAGGGTTCTTGAATTCCATTCCCTGTCGGACGGCGGCGGCGCGGATGAAGCCCGTGTCGAAGTCGGCGTTATGGGCGATCAGGAGCATCTCCCCGCCCGTATCGCTTCTCTTGCCCACGAAGTCGAAGAAGGCCTTCAGAGCCTCGGCCTCGGAGGGGGCATCCTTCACCATATCGTCGGTGATGCCCGTGAGCTTGATAATCTCCTCGGGAATGGGCGTTTCGGGGTTGACGAAGGTATTGAAGGTATCCAGGACTTGTCCGTCCTTGATCTTCACCGCGCCGATCTCGGTCATGCGGCAGTTCTGGACCGAAAGGCCCGTGGTCTCGATATCGAAGACCACCGCTTCCCCGCTCATGTGGCCGGGGCACTCGCCGTAGAGGGCGGAGGCGGTGTTGTTGACGAAGTAGGCCTCCATGCCCCAGATGACCTTCTGGCCGATCTTCTCGGCGGTAAGCATGGCGTCCTGGTAGGCCTGGACGTTGCCGTGGTCGGTGATGGCGATGGCCTTATGCCCCCACTTGTTGGCCTGCTTGACCAGGTCCGAGGGGGGGATGACGGCGTCCATGGAGGACATTTGGGTATGGACGTGCAGCTCCACCCGCTTCTGCTCGGCCTTGTCCTTGCGGGCAGAGCGGCTGATCTTGGCGATGGCGTTGTGGTGGAAGAGGAGGTCTGGGCCTTCGGTCTTATCTCTTCGCATTTCCCGCTTGGTGTAGCCCCGCATGGCCACCACGGCGCCGTTGGATACCACCTTACAGATCTCGTCGGCGTCCTCGGGCAGGACACCGCTGCACCGCACCTCCAGGGAGGCGGAATTATCGGTGATGTCGAAGGTAATATTGAACTTGTCGCCCTGGCGGGTAGGCTCCTTGGTAAATCCAAAGACCTCGCCCAGCACCACGATATTCCGCATGGGCTTGTCGATGGCGGACAGGGGGGTGGGGATGATATCGAACTCACCGCCCACGGCGAACTCGGGCTGGGAAATATCGAAGTCCATGAAGCCGATCTTGACCCGACCGTTCTCCACGACGGGGGTCTGCACCGCGCCGCTTCCCTCGCCGTAGAGGGTCTGGACACGGGGGAGGATCTCCACAGGCTCGGCGGGCTTGGCGGGCTGCTGACCCTGCTGCTCGGCGGCTCTGCGCTCGGCCACCGACAGGGAATACTGACGGTCGGCCTCGGCGATCTGGCGGTCCATGGCGGCTAGCCGATCGGCCTGGCTCTGCTCCATCATCTCCTCGCTGAAGTCCTCGGCGATCTCGATGCTGACCGTGATATCCAAGCCGAATTCGCTATGCAGGATGCGCCCCATGATATCGGGGGTGTGGGCGTTGCGGATGAGACTTATGCCGGCATCGGAAAAAGGGATGCGGATGATGAGGGTATTTTCCTTCAGCTCGTAGCGGTAGGTACGGAAAAAACCCCGCGCCACAATACCGACACGCTCGGTCTCCTTGAGGAGCTCGGGGACGTAGTCGGCGGTAAACAGCTCTGCGGGGTAGTGGGGGAGGAATTTGACGTAGTTCAACTCGTAGGCCTCGGCGACCTGCTCCTCGATACGGTACAGCTCCTCCTTCTCCACCAGGCGGGGAAAGGACAGCTCCATCTGGAGGGCGCGGTTCGCCTTATCGGCACGGGTCACGGGGTTCTGCGCCTGCTCCAGAATGGCGCGGGCGGTGGAGTCGGGGGTATAGCGGTTGAGTATTTCCAGTACGGTCTTCATAGTCGTAATTCTCTTTCTTTTTTGCGGGGGGTGGCGTCCCGCGGGTTTGTTTTAAATGTTTGGTTTGTTGATTACAAATTTGGGTTTGGCGGAGCGATAAACCCAATAATGAATGATGAATAATGAATAATGAAGAATGAATAATTGAGGACGGAAACCTTCGGTTTCCCGCATTTTTATCAAATCAATGGAGAGATCCGTAGGATCTCAACCGAAATTATTCATTATTCATTAGCCGCTTGCGGCGACTTCATTATTCATTATTCATTAGCAGTTTACCGTTTCATTTCTTTCAGTTTGTCGATCAATGCAGGAATGATCGCCTCCTCGGAGATCTTTCCCAAAATCTCCCCCTTGGCAAAGAGCAATGCTTCCCCCTTGCCTCCGGCGATACCGATATCGGCCTCCCTTGCCTCTCCGGGGCCGTTGACGATACAGCCCATGAGGGCGACCTTCACGGGGAGGTCATCCAGCCCCTCGGCGCGGACGGCAGCTTCAAAGCGGGTATGGAGGTCGATGAGGTCGATCTTGGTGCGCCCGCAGGTGGGGCAGGAGACGATCTGGAGGCCGCACTGGCCCTCGATCTCCAGGGCGTTGAGGATCTTTCGGGCGGCGGCGATCTCGGCTACGGGGTCGGCGGTGAGGGAGACGCGGAAGGTGTCGCCGATACCGTCACAGAGCAGGGCTCCGATACCCGCGGCGGACTTGACCAGTCCCATTTCCGCACCGCCCGCCTCGGTCACGCCGAGGTGGAGGGGGTAGGGGCAGGCCTGCGCCAACAGGCGGTTGGCGGCGATCATGCCGGGGACATTGGAGGCCTTGATGGAGATGACGATGTTGGTATAGTCGTACTTCTCCAACAGGGCGGCGTGGTACAATCCACTCTCGCAGAGGGCTTCGGGGGTGGGGGAGCCGTACTTCTGCAGGATGTGCTTTTCCAAAGAGCCGCTGTTAACCCCGATGCGGATGGGGATATCCTTCGCCTTACAAGCGTTCACCACGGCCTTGACGCGGTCATCGTCCCCGATGTTGCCGGGGTTAATGCGGATCTTGTCCACGCCGTACTCGGCGCACTTGAGGGCGACCTTGTAGTCGAAGTGGATATCCGCTACGATGGGGGTGGTGATGCCCTCCTCCTTGATGGCGAGGATGGTCCCCGCCGCCTCCACGTCGGGGACGGTGATGCGGACGATATCGCACCCCGCCGAGGCCAGGGCCTTGATCTGGGCGATGGTGGCCTGGGCATCGTGGGTGTCGGTATTGGTCATGGACTGGATGGCGATGGGGTTATGGGCGCCGATGGCGACCTTGCCGATCTTGACCTCGGGGGTCCTTCGGCGGATGGCGTTATAGTTCATAGTATACCTCTGTTAGAAGAGCTGGAACATATCCTTGAAGGCGATGAGGACGGTGGCCATGAGCAACAGGGTCATGCCCACGCCGTGGACCGTGGCCTCGAATTTGGGGTTGATGGGCTTACCGAAGCGCAGGATCTCGATGATGCGGAAGAAGACGCGGCCGCCGTCCAGGGCGGGGATGGGGAGCATATTCATGACGCCCAGGTTCATGGCGATGAGGGCAAAGAGGTAGAGGATATTCCAGAAGGCCATGGGCTGGGAGGCCACGTCAGCCACCGCCGAGGAGACCCCGATGGGGCCCGACATGGAGGCCAGGGTGAAGCGGCCCGAGATGATGCCGCCGATGGAGTCGAAAACCATCTTGATGGAGGACAGGGAGCGGTACCAGGTGGTCTTCAGGACGTTGCCGAGGGTAGACTCCCCCGCCAGGACGTAGAAGTCCATGCTCCCCAGCTCGATGCCGTCCTCGATGCCCGAGGGGAACACCACCCCCGGGATGAGGTATTCCTGCCCGTCTCTCTCCACCACCACGTCCACGGGCTTATAGCCGTTGAACATGATCTCGTAGGAGAGGTCGTAGCCCGTGTGGACCTTGACACCGTCCACGCGGAGGATGCGGTCCCCCTCCTCCAGGCCCGTAACGTAGCTGGAGGCGCCGGGTGCGAACTCGGCCACGGTGGTAGAGGGGAGCTTATAGCCCGCGATGGTCATGCCGCCCACCAGGATCAGCATGGCGAGGGCGCCTGTGAGGACGTTCATGCCCGCGCCCGCCACCAGGATGAGGAGACGCTGCCAGGGGTTCTTTTTATTGAATGCGTTGGGGTCGTTCTCCTCCCCCTCCTTGTCCTCGTCCTCACCTGCCATGGAGACATAGCCGCCGATGGGGAACAGGCGGAGGGAGTATTGGATGCCCGTCTTTTTGGACTTGAAGCCCCAAAGCTTCTTGCCCATGCCCAGGGAGAATTCGTAGATGGTGACCTTGCAGGCGCGGGCGGTGAGGTAGTGGCCCAGCTCGTGGACGAAGATGAGGATGCCCATGAGGAAGAGGGTCAGGGCGAGATAGAGTAGGGTGCGTAGGATAGCCATAATCGGTTGGAATTACCTCCAAAGGGTAGAAATGGTGGGTTTTCAGGGGTTCAGGAGCCGCTTGGCGGTCTCGCGGGCCAGGGCGTCGGCCTCCATGAGACGGTCGTAGGTGTGCCATGCGGCAGTGTAGGAGAGATCCTCCACCACGCGGGTGACCAGCTCGGGGATCTGACAGAAGCGGATGGAATCATCCAAGAACGCGGCCACTACGATCTCGTTGGCGGCGTTGAGGACGCAGGGGAGAGCGCCGCCCTTGGCGATACAGTCGCGGGCTAAAGCCAGCAGGGGGAAGACCTCGGTGTCGGGTCTGCCGAAGGTGAGCTTACCGAGAGCGAAGAGATCGGCTTGCTTCAGCGTTCCCTCGGCGGGGAGGCGGCGGGGATGGGTGAGGGCGTACTGGACGCAATGGCGCATATCCGGCACCGACATCTGGGCGATGATGCTATGGTCAATATATTCCACCATGGAGTGGATCATGCTCTCGCGGTGGACGATGACCTCCACCTTTTCGGGTGCTACGCCGAAGAGATGCACCGCCTCGATGACCTCGAAGCCCTTGTTCATGAGGGTTGCCGAATCCACCGTGATCTTGGCACCCATCTTCCAGGTGGGGTGGGCCAGGGTCATTTCCTTGGTGACGGTTTGCAGCTGCTCCTTGGTATAGCCGTAGAAGGGGCCTCCCGAGGCGGTCAGCAGGATGCGGCCGATCTCGACGTGGTGTCCCGCGCGCAGGCATTGGAAGATGGCGCAATGCTCGGAGTCCACGGGGAGGATGGTAGTTCCCTTCTCGCGGGCCAAGGACATGACCAGTTCGCCGCCCACCACCAGGGATTCCTTATTGGCCAGGGCTAATTTGTGTCCAGCCTTCAAGGTCTCAAGGGTGGGGAGCAGTCCTGCCTCACCGAGAATGGAGTTCTCGGCGGTGATGCCCAGGGGGTTGTGGGTCTTGACGGTATGGAGGACCTCGGTGATGCCCTCAAAGCCCGCCAGCAC
>JAGAIH010000339.1 GCA_017626655.1 Clostridia bacterium
AACGGTCTTGGCGGTCTTCACAGCCTCGGCGTAGAGAGCCATGGTCTCGGTACCGATGTCCATACCCTCCTTGTCGGCGGGGATAGCGGAGGCGGGGACCACCTCAACGTCGATGGGAGCGTCGATGGGGTTGGGGAACTCAGCGGCAACGGTCACGTCAACGGGGAGCAGGAGCTTGACGCCATTGGCCTCGGCCTTAGCCATCATCTCCTTGCAGTAGTCGATCTTGGACTCGTCCAGCAGGGACTTACCAACCTCGTAGCCGCGGGCGGCCTGGAAGGTGTAGGCCATACCACCACCGATGATGAGGGTGTCGACCTTGCCCAGGAGGTTGTTGATGACGTTCAGCTTGTCGGAGACCTTTGCGCCGCCCAGAATAGCCACGAAGGGACGGGCGGGATCGGACAGAGCCTTACCCATGACGGAAATCTCCTTCTGGATCAGGTAGCCGCAGACAGCGGGCAGACCTGCGTGCTGGACAACACCGGCGGTGGAGGCGTGAGCGCGGTGAGCGGTACCGAAAGCGTCGTTGACGAAGATCTCAGCGAAGGAAGCGAGAGCCTTGGAGAACTCGGGATCGTTCTTGGACTCGCCTGCGGTGAAGCGGGTGTTCTGGAGCAGAACGATGTCGCCGGGCTTCATAGCGGCGACCTTGGCCTGGGCGTCGGGACCCACGGTATCGTTGGCGAAGACGACGCCGCCACCCAGCAGCTCGTTGAGCTTATCGGCGACCACCTGGAGGGAGAACTTCTTGACGTCACCCTTTGCCTTCTCCAGAGCGGCGGCGGTAGCGGCCTCCTGCTCCTCTGCGGGCAGCTTTTCGATCTTGGCGATCTCCTTCTTGTCCAGCTTCAGCTTGGCGTCAAAGACGTTGTGGGGCTTACCCATGTGGGAGCACAGGATCACCATAGCGCCCTGATCGCGCAGGTACTTGATGGTGGGCAGAGCCTCAACGATGCGCTTGTCACTGGTGATAACGCCGTCCTTGAGGGGCACGTTGAAGTCGCAGCGGACGAGAACCTTCTTGCCGGCAACCGCGATGTCTTCGATGGTCTTCTTGTTGTAAGTCATGGATGTATCCACCTTTCTTTACGGTACCTCCACCCCGAAATCGGCATGGAAGTCCAAAATTATTCACTATATACTATACCACATTTTTCCGCAATTATCAAGGGGCTTTTTAAATTTTTTCGCATTTTCCTTGACATTTTTGCAGGGGGAGGTTACAATATACCCACCGAGACCTTCGGGGGATCTGCCAATTTATCCCTCGAAAAGCTTTTTTTGGTTTTGAGATCCGATCCTCCGCAGGATACACGCGGGGTAGATCTCCTGCGTAAAACCATTAGGCGATCGCAAAATGCTTCAAATGTAGGTTTATCGGTGTGTTTCGGTTGGCACAAACACCTGTAGGGAGCGACGCCCTCGTCGCTCCGCCACATAAAACATACCGATATGTTTCGGGTATAAAGACGAAACATATATATTTGACAATAAAAATTGGCAATTTTTTAGGTTGCGGAGCGACGAGGGCGTC
>JAGAIH010000340.1 GCA_017626655.1 Clostridia bacterium
AGCTCCTGCTCGGTCTTCTTGATGCTGTCCCGCACGGCCTGGCGGGTGATGCCCATCTGCTCGGCGATCTCGGAGAGGGAGAGATCGTCGTTGTAGTAGAGGTCCATGATGTCCCGACGGCGCTCGGGGAGGATCTCGCCGTAGAAATCCAGCAGGTAACCGATCTCCAGATTCTTTTCAAACATAGAAACCCTCCTGCCGTGACGGGTGTAAAGTAAATTGCTTTACAGATTATACCACAAGCAGGAGGGTTTGTCAAGGGGTTTTCCAAAGTTTTTTCGGGAAATTATATGGAAATCAAGGGGGATTTTTGTGCAATGTGGGGATGATCAAAGACTTTGCGGTCACCCGCGGCGGGGTCGGCGGTGACGGCGGGGGAGGAGGGCGGCCGAGGACAGGGCAAGACTCACAAAGAAGACGGCGGGGAGGGTGGCGGTACAGCCTGTCTCGGGAGCCTGGGTGTCGGTGGGAGCGGTCTCCTCGGGGAAAGTCGGCTCGGCGGTGTCGGGGGTCTCGGGGTCGGGTGTCTCGGCGGGGGTATCGGGCGCGGTGTCAACCGACTCCTCGGTGTCGGCGGGGATCTCTCCCTCGTAGAAGCGGATCTCACGGAGGTAGCACATCTTGCGGGTGGGGTGGCCGATGGACAGCCACAGCTCGCCGCTGTAGTCGCAGGCGGTGAGATCCACCGTCACGGTCTGCGTCTCGGACAGGGGCAGGTCAGCGGGGGGCAGGACGGCTTCGGCTACGGTGTCGGATGCGGAGCTCAGGCTGATTGTGGCGTCGGTGCTGCCGAAGAAGGCCTCCACGGCAGAGTAATAGAAGCAGACGGCGGTGTAGCGGGAGAGGTCGAGGTGACCGAGGTAGAGCGCGGTGCCCGTGGTGGAGCGGAAGGTGTAGCCCTCGGCCCCAAGGGACTGGGGAGAACGGATGACCCCTTTTTGGTCGGCGAAGGAGGACATATTGACGGTGAGAGTGCCTGTGGCGGGATCGTAGCCGTCCTTGCCGTCTCCCACGAAGACGGTGTATTCCGCGATATCGGTGACGCTCCCGTCGGTGCCGCGGGCGGAAAGGCGGAGGGTATGGGTACCCATATCCCAACCGCTGACGTCCAGGGGGAGGGTGAAGTCGGCGGTGCGCTTACCCCCCAGATCCACAGAGGTCTCATAGACGGTGGTATAGTCGTAATCCATCACGTAGAACAGGGTCTCCAGGGGGGAGCGGTGCTTGACGGTACCCTTCAGGGGGGTGAGGTCGGTGGTTCCTTGCCCTACGCGGGCGGAGGTGATGATCTCGCGGTTCTTGCCTTGCTCGCGCACGCCCTCCAACTCCACCTCGGTGGAACCCGTCCGCTTGATGAGGCAGAACCAATCCACCGTCATGCGGGGATGGGTGGTGAGGAAGTCGGTGGTCTTCCAGAGAGGGGCTACGGTGGTCTGACGGTCGGGGGTGGCGGCGGGATCGTAGACCAGCATGGAGTCGGTGGCCCGATCATAGCCGCAGAGGGCGATGAAGTGGCCCTTGACGTGGGCGACGGCGGTACCGCCCGATGCCAGGTGGTCAATGAGGCTTTGGTGCTTGGCACCCGCGTCCTTGCCCGTCATGGTGACCTCGAAGCCGTACTTCTTTTCATAATCGTCCAGCTGGTGATACAGCACCCAGCGGGCGGTGCCGCCTCCCACCGAGCCGTAGTAAGCGTCGATGCTGCGGGCATAGGCGGCCAGGCCTACGGGGTCGATGAAATTGCCCGTGAGGAAGTGGACGGCGTTGACCAAAGAGAGGATCCCGCACCCGCCGGGGGCCAGCTGCTCCAGGTGTCCCCAGCGGGGATCGTTCTGCTGGTAGCAGGTGGGGAGGGGAGCCCCAGTGTCGGTATCGTCAGCTGAGGCGGTCAGTATACCCCAGGGGAGGAGGCAGAGGGTCAAAAGGAGGGCGGCGGCGCGGCGGAGATATGTATGGAATGATTTTCCCATGGAGGTGTCCTTTCTATGGAGGGTCTTGGAGGTTACACGAGGGGGAGCCAGGAGGCGAAGGCGGTGTGATTCCAGTCGTTCCCCGCCGTCATGTAGTCTATGAGCTTCAGCTCGGTGTCGCCCACGGTAACGTAGACCGTGAGGAAGCCGCCCCGCTCCGAGGGGGTGACCCTCCAGTTCCCGATCTCGCCGTCTTTGATGGGGGTGAGGGGATCCACGCCGTCGCGGGCGTCACGGGCCAGGAGGATGGAGCCGTAGGTGAAGGCTACGAAATTGTCACCCGCGCGGTCAGAGCCGTGGGGGGCGGGGTGCTTGATGAGGGGAATATCGAAGCAGATGAGCCACTCGTCGCCTTCGGTGATATTACCGCACAGGCGGAGGTAGGTGCCTGCCTCGGCGGTGACCATACTCTTGGGGTTGCGGGCGTCCATGACGGTGAAGTCGGAGGCGAAGGAGGGGACGCGGAGGGAGATAACGAAGGGCTTCTCGGCGGGGATCGTCCCCTCCACCGACACCACCTTGAGGGTGGCCCTGCCCACCATGGGGTAGTCAGACTCCATAGTCAGGGTAACGGCGGCGTCACCAAAGGGCACGCGGACGGTACCGTTTTCGTAAAGATTCACCGCCACGCCGTCGGGGGTGCCCGCGAAGGCGAGGTAGGGGGCCATACCCAGACCCGTGGGGCCGTTGGCGGTACAGCAGGAGAGATCGAAGCCCTTGATGTTGAAGGAATAATTGACCTTGGGGTTCCGCTCGCCGTTGAAGCGGGGGAAATACTCGAAAAAGCGGCCATCGGGCTTCAGGGCGCCGAAGATGGCGTTGTAGAGGCTCTTTTCCAGCACGTCGGCGTACTTGACCTCCCCTGTGAGGCGGAGGAGCTGGTGGCAGAGGCGCATCCAGTAGACCGTGACGCAGGTCTCCATCATGAGGTCGATGGCGGGGTTGGTCTGCTCAAAGCGGGTGCGGTTCCATTGCTCCCCCGTACCGGGGCCTAAGTTGAAGGGGGCGTCGGCGCCGCCCGAGCCCAGGAGGGTGATCTCCTCCTCGACCACCTTATCCCAGAAGATCTTGACGGTCTCCAGGGCGGTGGGGTCACCCGTGACGCGGTGGTACTCGCACAGGCCCTCGAAGCAGGACATCATCTCGTAGGCCTTGGCGATGCTCTGCTCGGGGATGCCGTTGCTCCCGATCTCCACGGGGGATTTGCCGCTCACGATGGCCTCGAAGATATTCTCCCGCTTACAGCAGCCGCTCTCTACGATGTAGGTCCCCAGCTCCAGGGCGGCGGGGTCTCCCGTGATCCGGTACACGCGGAGGACAGGCTCCAGGATGGAGGAGGACTCGATTCCGCAGAATGCCCAGCCCGTCTCGGTGATGGGAGTCTTGGGGGGAAGGCCCACTTGTCTGTTGGTGTAGCGTACCAGCTTGACACAGGCCTCCAGGGCTTCGTTGCTTCCCGTCAGCTCGTAGTAGGCCAGAAGGCCCATGAGGGCGTACTTGCGCTCCCAAAGATCCGAGCCGTTTGAGCCGTTTGGCTGGGTATGGTCGGGGCAGGTGGAGAGACAGCCGTCGGCTCTCTGAAGGGAGAGCATATCCCGCGCGGCCTCGTCCACAATGGCGCGGAGGGCGGGGTCGCCCGTATAGGAGCAGATGAGGCAGGAGGCCCGCATGAGCTTGCCCCAGAACTCACCCGTGGCGAACATATCCATGGTGTTACGGAAGTAATCGGCCAAGGCGTGCATATCGATGACCTTGAGGGTGCCCTCGGTGATGATGCGGATCTTCTGGTCGGGGATGCCCGTGAGGGTCACGGAGCCTGCGGGAAGGTCGAATTGCTTATCAAAGGGGTGTCGGAGCATGGGGGTGTCCTCCTTGGTTTGGTTGGTTGTAGTATAGCATATTTTGGGGAATTTGTAAAGGGGAAAAGCGGGGGCAATCAAAAAAGATACCGCCCTCGTGAGAGAGCGGTATCGGGATATACGGGGATCGGGGATCAGTCTTCCTTGCCCTTTCCAAGAGTCACGGCGGCTGCGGCGGCGGTCAGGACGGCGGCGGCACCTGCGGCCACGGAGGACTTACAGCCACCTTTGCCCTCGGTCTCGGACTCGGCGGGAGCCTCGGTGGCGGAGGCGTCGGTGGTGGGAGCGGTCTCGGAGGGGGTGGGATCGGTCTCGGTAGGATCGGTCTCGGCGGGGTCGGTATCGGGGGTGGTATCACCCTCGGCGGCGACCACGTAGCTGTACTTGAAGCGGCCGCCGGGAGCCACGTCGCCCGAGATGTAGAAGTCCAGGATATCGCCCGAGAACTTGGTGTAGTCGCCCTCGTCGTGGACGTTGTCGGTCCAGGCGAAGTTGACGGTGAAGCCGTCGGCCAGGCCCAGGTCGGACTTGGTGATCTTGACGGTCATGTAGCGGCCGTCCACCTTGTACTCCACGTCGGCGACCTTCTCGGTCTTGGCGTAATCATTGTCGGCGGTGAACTTCTCCAGAATCATGGTGGTGGCGGTGGTACCGCTCTTGCCGATGACGAAGTCGAAGGTGTTCCAGCCCTGCTTGGACTGATCCACGTCGAGGTAGAGGTTCATCCACAGAGCGTCGGTGGAGGCGGTGATGTTGTCGGCGCACTCCACGAGGAAGTAGAGGTAGTTTGCATCGCGGGAGACCTGGGCGCCGATGATGTCGTTACGGCCCGAGGTCTCGGTGTAG
>JAGAIH010000341.1 GCA_017626655.1 Clostridia bacterium
AGGGAAAAAAGTCATGGCAGAAGTCAAGGTAAAAGAGGGCGAGTCTCTGGACAGTGCTCTCCGCCGCTTCAAGCGTCAGTGCGCACGGTCGAACATCCTGACCGATCTTCGCAAGCGTGAGTACTACGAGAAGCCCAGCGTCAAGCGCAAGAAGAAGTCTGAAGCTGCACGCAAGAGAAAGTACAAGTAATTGTATGCAAAGAACCACCCGTGATTGGGTGGTTTTTTGTTTTTGACAGACCGACAATTTTGCCTTTTCTCTTGACATTTCCCGCGAATGGGTGTATAATGACCCGTAAGCGAAAGCTGATTGGATCCATCCAATCGCGTGTATTCATATAGGAGGATACTATCATGGACATCTTGAAGAAGATCTTTCCCCTGTCCTTCCGTTTCACGGGTTCGGTGTCGAATCTGGTGATCGGAGTCATTATCTACCTGGCGGCCTCTGCCGTTCTCGGTGTGCTTCTGTGCTTCGTGGGCCAGTTGCCCCTCATGAAGCTGGTAGCCGATCTGACCTCCAGCCTGGTGGGTGTCTACTGCACGGGCGGTATCGTGATCATGTTCCTATACCACTTTCATGTGCTGAAGGACTGACCTTCCATCACGAATGGGTCGCCGTTTCCCTCGGCGGCCCCGTTTTTTACGCAAAGGAAACAAAAATCCATGAAAAAGCTTCAACTCGTCAAGGACCGCTCCTTCTATAAGGCCTTCTTCTCCATCTGGTCGGTCCTGGTTCTTCACAACATCATTACCCTGGGGGTCAACCTCCTGGACAATGTCATGGTCAGCGCCTACAGCGAGGCCGCTATGGCGGGGGTCAGCGCCGTCAACCAGGTGCAGTTCCTCTTCCAGCAGCTCATGCTGGGCGCGGGGGACGCCGTGGTGGTTCTGGGGAGCCAGTACTGGGGCCAAAAGCGCACCGAGCCCATCAAGCGCTTCGCCGTGGGCGCCCTGCTCCTGGGGGCGGCCTTGTCCATGGTCTTCTTCACCGTGTCGGCCATCGCCCCCGCCGCCGTGGTCTCCCTCTTCACCGACGACCCCGCCATCCACGCCGCCGGTGTGGAGTACCTGCGGGTCATGAAGTATTCCTTCCTGATCTTTGCCCTCACCAACCTCCTGCTTTCGGTCCTCCGTAGCGTGGAGACGGTGCGGATCGGCTTTTGGGTGTCCCTGTCCACCCTGCTGGTCAACGGCGGACTCAACTACCTCCTCATCGAGGGCCATCTGGGCTTCCCCCGCCTGGGCGTCACGGGCGCGGCCATCGCTACCTTGTCGGCGCGGGTGGTGGAGCTTTGCGTGGTGGCGGTCTATCTGCTCTGTATCGACAAAAAGCTCCAATGGCGGCTCCGCGACCTCTTCTCCTGGGACAGGCTCCTGGTCAAGGATTACTTGAAGCTGGTGCGGTCCTTCCTGCTGACCTCCCTCCTCTTCGGCGGCGCGGTCATGCTCCAGACCGTCATCCTGGGCCACATGGAGGACACGGGGGGCGGCGGCTCCACCATCGCCGCCAACTCCATCGCCTCCACCCTCTACCAGATGCTCAAGGTGGCTATCGTGGGCGCCTCCTCAGCGGCGGCGGTGCTGATCGGGAAAGCGATCGGGAGCGGCAAAATGGAGGACATCAGATCCTACGCCCAGACCCTCCAGCTCATGTTCGTGGGCATCGGCGTCTGCACCTCCACCGCCCTGTTCCTCCTCCGCGCCCCCATCGTTGGCCTCTACGCCGCTATCTCTCCCGATCTCTCGGCGGAGACCGCCCAAATGGCCCTGGATTTCTTAGCGGTCCTCTGCGTGACGGGCTTCGGCACCGCCTACCAGATGCCCGTGGCCACCGGCATCATCCGAGGCGGCGGCGACGCGAGGTTCGTCCTCATCAACGACCTCATCAGCATCTGGGGCATCGTCCTCCCCGTGTCCTTCCTGGCGGCCTTCGTCTTCAAGTGGCCTCCCGTGGCCGTCATCGCCTGCCTCAACGCCGACCAGGTCTTCAAATGCGGTGCGGCGGGGATTAAGGTGAATCGGTATACCTGGATGAAGAAGCTGACGAGGAAGGAAGAGTGATCTACTAAAAAAGAAAAGAGGAAGCGGAAGGGCGTGCAAAATTAGCGGGGAAATCGCAAAATCTTTCACCAATACACGGTAGGGGCGAACTGCGTTCGCCCGCGGGCGTTCACAGAACGCCCCTACGAAAAAAATGATCTGCAGTAAACAAAGAGAAACCCCGACAGATTTTCAAAGTCTGTCGGGGTTTACTATTCGATAAATTGGAGTTTGTCGCTAACTACTACTTCTATGAATCAAAGAATTTTTCTGCAAACCATACATCCTTCAATCTGTCTACAAAATTCAAATCCATACTTTTTGTACATAGATAAAGGACCGTGATAAGCATGATTTTCATTGTGTGCAAATGGATACGCTTCTACCAAATCAAATCCATCGACTTTTGCATCCTTACATACATATTCAAGCAAGGCGGTGGCAACGCCACATCCCCTATATTTAGGTGCAACAGAAAAGCAAACGATGGATTTGATTTTTTCACCGTTGTCAGGTACTTCTTCTGCAAAATTAAAATTGACGTTATTGTACGCTTTTTTATTATTCGAATTGCACCATCCAACAACCTTTCCTTGAACATATGCTAAATATCCCTGCATGCGACCGCTTTTTATGAAGTTGATTGCTTGTTCTCTATTGAACTTAGCACAATCTTTATCGCAGTCCCATCTTCGTTTCTTTTCCAACTCGCTATCCCAATGATAGCACATACAATAACATCCACACCATTCATCATTGTCCGAAAAGGCATCGTTATCAAAATAAGATAACCAATCATCCAATAATTCAATAGTCAGTTTGCAAATAGATATTTCCATAATGATTCCTCCTCCAAATTCTTATTTATCGTTCTGCTTTATCGCCAGTTTCGCCTTTGTATTACAAAGGCATAGGGCTAAGCCCATGCCCCTAAAGGTGCACGCATCATAAGGCTCTCCCTTTGGGAGAGCTCCCGCGATAGCGGGTGAGAGGGCGTATTCTTGCCACCATTTACCCTCTCCGTCGGCTACGCCGCCACCTCTCCCAAAGGGAGAGGCTTTTTCTTAGCCCCATTATAACACAAATCGGTAGAGAAAACAAGTTCTCTGCCGAAATTCTTGTGCCTGTCATTTCTCCGCTAAGAATGCAGAGAGAAAAGGCTTCCTCTTTTTGTTTGCTCCAAATTTGGGTTTGTCGGTCCGTTTGGGGAGAAGCCGTTCTCCAAATAACGCAATGGGGAAGGGGCCCCATGTGGCTCATCAAAATGATCATGGGTATCAGTTTTCTTTGACAGATAAAGAGTTTTTTGAAAGTTTTAGGGGATTCTTAAGGACCCTCGCAAACTTCGCCGCAGGCGAATTTGCCCCGAGCGAAGCGAGGAGGTTTCCAAAAGGGTCCTTAAGCCGCCGGAGGCCGCTCTCTCCGCTAAACCCCAATTTAAACGATCCCTGCCAAAGCCTTCTCTCGCAAAGCCTCCCGCAGGATCTCCTTCTCGGAGAAGGGGACCCTCCGCGTTCCGATGAGCTGATAGGTCTCATGCCCCTTGCCCGCCAGCAGGATGATATCCCCCGCTTGGGCTTTCTCCACCAGCATACGGATGGCGGCCTCGCGGTCGGGCTCCCATAGGCGGGGACAGCCGTCGGCAGGGAAGTGGCTGTCGATCTCACCGATAATGTCCATAACCGGCTCGCTTGCGGGGTTGTCGGCGGTCAGCACGCAGAGATCGGCGCGGTAGGCCGCCGCCTCGGCCAGATCCTTTCGTCGCTCACGGGTGCGCCCACCCACCGAGCCAAAGAGGCAGATCAGGCGTTTCGGATCGTACTCTCGCAGAGCGTCCAGCACCGAGGTGAGGCTGACTCCGTTGTGGGCATAGTCGATGACAAAGGTCACGTCGGGCAGAGCGGGGCAGGTCACGGTCTCAAAGCGGCCCGCCACCGTGGCCTCGGCCAACAGCGCCCCCGCGCGGTGAGGCTCCACCCCGAAGCGGTCGCAGACCACCGAGAGAGCCGCCAGGGCGTTCTGCACGTTGTACTCCCCGGGCAGAGGCAAAAACCACGC
>JAGAIH010000342.1 GCA_017626655.1 Clostridia bacterium
CTTTTTTTGCTTTTTGAGCCTTATTTCTCTATCTTCTGCTCGTTTTGGAGTGGTGTTTAGAGGTGGCCTGCCGTTTATAGGTCTGTGGTCTGACGGAAGAGGCGGTGACACGATCCACCCTCATCCGCCTCCCGCCGCAGGAGCTGGTCGGCACCTTCCCCCGCGGGGAAGGCAAGATTTTTTATGTTTTCTGTTATCTAAAAACTTATATGTATCAGTATGTTTTTGGATTTAGGAGAACGAGAAACACACCGACTTCTTGCCTTCCCCTGGGGGAAGGTGGCACGCCGCAGGCGTGACGGATGAGGGTCCCCCTACCCAATTCTACTCTGTTCCGTCAGACCGACAAACCCAAATTTGAAAAAATCCAGAAACCCACAGGAGGTACCCATGCCCACCCTTGGCCTTGTTTCGATCACCTACCGTAAGTTGACCCCCGCAGAGATCGTTCCCCTCGTGCGCGAAGCGGGGCTCTCCTGTATCGAGTGGGGTAGCGATATCCACGTTCCCCAGACCGATATCGAGAACGCCCGCCGCGTGGGGGAGATGACCCGGGAGGCGGGGCTGACCGTGTCCTCCTACGGATCCTACTACCGCCTGGGCGCGGGGCAGGACTTCGCCCCCTACCTGGCCGCCGCTTGCGCCCTGGGTGCGCCTATCATCCGCATTTGGGCGGGTACCTCGGGCACTGCGAACACGACGATTGCCACCCTCCGCGCCTGGGTCGCCGAGGCCAAGACGGTCTGCCGCATGGCTGCCGAGAAGGGAATTACCGTAGCCTTCGAGTACCACCACGGCACCCTCACCGACGAGGGCATCACGGCCCGCCTGCTCGTGAAACAGGTGGATGAGCCCAACTGCCGTCTCTACTGGCAGCCCGAGTTCGCTAAGCCCCAAGACCTGCTTTTGTCGGATCTGGAGCTGGTGGCGCCCTTCGTAGACCTTTGCCACGTCTTCACCTGGAACTCCGACCACAGCCGCCGCCCCCTGCTGGAGGGCGAGGCGGTCTGGCGGGAGTACCTGTCCCGTATCCCCCAATGGGAAGATAAGCCTCTGCTTCTGGAGTTCGTTCCCGGGGACGATCCCGCCCTACTGGCGAGAGAGGCCGCGTCCCTGCGCCGTATCGTCAGCGACCTGTGACCCACTGCGAAAAGGAGAACCGTTATGATGAAAGCCGCTTACCTCAACCAGAACCGCGAGGCGGGGATCGCCCGGGTCTACGACGCCCCCACTAAGACCGCCATCGCCGAGCTGTTCGACCTGTCTCCCGCCGTTTACACCAAGGAGGACGTCCTGGCCGACCGCCTCACCGACGTGGAGGTCCTGTTCTCCACCTGGGGCTTTCCCGTCATGAGCGACGAGGAGATCGCCGTTCACCTGCCCAAGCTGAAGGTGGTCTTTTACGGCGCGGGAAGCGTCCAGGCCTTTGCCCGCCCCTTGATCCGGAACGGTGTCACGGTGGTGTCGGCCTGGATGGCCAACAGCGTTCCCGTCATCGAGTACACCGTGGCCCAGATCATTCTGGCCAATAAGGGCTACTTCGGTGCCGCCCGCCTCTGCTCCCGCTCCGCCGCCGACAGAGGGGAGGCCGCCGCCCACTTCAATTCCTTCCGCGGCAATTACGATACCCCCGTGGGTCTCATTGGCCTGGGCGCCATCGGCGCGGGCGTGGCGCGGAGACTGAAGGACTACCGTCTGAAGGTCTATGCCTACGATCCCTACTGCACCCCCGAAAAGGCCGCCAATCTGGGTGTGACCCTGGCCGACCTGGACTTCATCTTCGAGACCTGTCTGACCGTCTCCAACCATACTCCCAATATCCCCTCCACCCGGGGAATGCTGAACTACGGCCACTTCTCCCGGATGCCCAAGAACGGCGTCTTCATCAACACGGGACGCGGAGCCCAGGTGGTGGAGGCGGATCTGATCCGCGCCCTCACCGAGGAACCTGCCCGCACCGCCGTGCTGGACGTCACCGACCCCGAGCCTCCCGTGGAGGGCCACCCCTTCTACGAACTGGAGAACGTCATCCTCACCCCCCACATCGCGGGCTCGGCGGGCGCCGAATGCTACCGCATGGGGGCCTATATGCTGGAGGAAGCCCGGCGCTACCTCGGCGGCGAGGCGCTCCGCTACGCCGTGAGCGAGAAGATGCTGGAGACTATGGCGTGAGAGCGGGATCAAAATGAATAGAAATACCGCCTGCTATGGGGGAACCGTAACAGGCGGTCATTGTTTTAGGGGTGTGCTTCAAATTTGGGTTTGGCGGGATGGTTCGGTCGGCACAAACGCCTGTAGGGAGCGACGCCCTCGTCGCTCCGCCACATAGAACATACCGATATGTTCCGGGTGTATAGATGAAACATATATATCTGACAATAGATAAAGGCAATTTTCAGGTTGCGGAGC
>JAGAIH010000343.1 GCA_017626655.1 Clostridia bacterium
AGCACCGTCACCACGGCCAACAGGATGGCCAGATACTTCTTGAAATTCTTCTTCATAGGTAATTCCTCCTTGAATTTTGATTATTTGGATTTGCGGTAGTTGGCGTACTTATCAGAACGGTAGCGGTTAGTGACTCCCTTTTTGAAGCCACGGGCGGCGGCCGATCTGGCACTCGCTCGGCGGGGGATGACGTACGCCGCGTCCCACCCGCGCTTAAATCCCATGTCGAAGGCATAATCCGCGTCGCTCTTGTACTGCTTACGGTATTCCTTGACCTGGGCGGTTTTCTTGCCCACGAAGTCCTTGGTCTTCTTACCCGCCTTCTTGACGGTACGCTTGAAGCCGGACTCGGGCTTTGTAGTTTTGGTTGCTTCCATATAGAAGACCTCCTTGTGTTTGATAAAACTGCGGCCTGGGTGGGCTTGTCCGCATCCAAGCCGCAGAAACGTATGTTTTTTAGTCAGTGATCACGGTACTGCACCGTTGCCGCTTACTTCAGCAGCATATTGAGCAGAGCCTTGTCGGATGCGCGGAAGGGCTTGATGGCGCACTCATACTCCACGCCGTACTCATCATAGGACTTCACCGCGTAGGTATTGCCGCTGATGACCTTACCGGTGGCGTCGTCCTTGATCTCGAAGGGATTGACCACCAGCTCGGCGGCCATGGCGCTTCCGAAGACGATATCCAGAACGGTGTAACCGCCCTTATCGGGGGGAATGATGGCCACGCGGACGTCCTTGCCTCTGACGTTACCACGGATGAAGTAGGAGAAGTAGCTCTTGCCGTCCTTCTCGAATACCTCGCGCTCCACGAAAATGTTTTTTTCTGCGTTCATGTTACTTTACCTCCTTTTTCGGTAATATTAGTTCGGTTGATTTGATTGGGTTCTGTTCGATCCTGTGACGGGGATCAGCCGCCCTTGCGCTGGGAGATCTCGCGGGCTTCCTTCTTGGATTTGCCCTCAGACAGAGCCTTCTTGTACTTGTAAAGGCCCGCGTGGTCACCCTGTGCCTGGAGATAGCCGGAGCGGATACCGGCTTCATAATCCGTGAGCTCCTTCCCCTCCTTGGGGCCATGCATGTGTACCTTGGCCTTACGCTCCTCGGCGTATCCCTTGGCTCGCTTGGACGGAATCGCCCATCTGCGCTTGTTGTACTTGCTGGTTGCCATGTGCAAACCTCCTTTTGATGTGATTGGTACCCGTGGGCTATTCAGTTGTGCGCTTACATTTTGTAAACGATAATCTGTCCGCTTCTTGCGAAACATCGTGTTTCCTGCGACCTCGTTGCTCCGAAGGTGGCCACCTGTTCTTTGCAAAGTTCAGAGATCAGATGCGTCGCGGTTCTCTGCGGTGATTACGCATACAGTATAGCGAATTTCGGTGGCAAACTCAACTTTCCTGACTACCCACTTTTCCTTTGTTTCTATACACTTTTGCGTGTTTTCTGTCTATGTTTGAGACACGTTTTCTCCCGTTTGTTTCCTACTCTTACCAATGTCGTACAAATCCGTACAATAAACCAAATTCCGCTTAAAGCAACCCCGACTGACGCAAAGGCAATTCGTATATAAAAAAACAAAAAAGAATATCGCCATGAGTATTTGTACCCATAACGATATTCTTTTCTTTAGACTGTAACGTCTTTTGCTTGCAGTTTCTCAACAATGTTTTTTACAGCCTTCATTATTGTGGAATATTTAATGTCAAAATTCCACGCATCTTGGCCGTATGTGAGATACAAGCGCGTTTCGCCTATTCTGATTTTCAACTTTCCTATGTTGAAATTCTCATTTGAATTCACGAAATCACCTCCTTCATAAAAGGACTTGTTTTTTTCGCGAATTGAAAATGTCATCTGTATGAGTTACAGTCAATCAACATAGGTACGTGTATAATTATTAGACGGCAACCGCTTGCCGTTGATATGCCGCTTTCTCTGAAAGGCCAGATTGTATGCCAGGTCTCTTTTGGGCGTGCGGCGGTAATAGGTATCATGGCTGGTCAGCACGTTATTTTCTTTCTTATGCTTCTGAATGACCATGACCTGCTTGACGATGAAGCAAGGTGTGCGGTACACGTTGTCCGCTCCCTGCAAATAATCGGGCATATAGTTTTCCATTATGCTACCTCCTGATTCATAGCTTCGTAGAAGAAATCCACGATCTTCTTATTGCTTTTATAGATGTAACTCACCGAATACCCCAGCCGCTCTGCCGCTGCCTCGTAGGTACAGCACTCGATGTAGAGACAAACGTACACTTCATAGACCCTCGGAGGAGCCATGCAAATGATTTGGTTGTACCGGGTCACGGTTCCTAAAATGCCGTTTTGTCCCACCGAATCGAACGCCTTGGCGAAGGTATCCTTACGGGAATAATAGTAGCGAATATTCGCGAGCTCTTTCTTGATCTGTTCCATTGTTACCATATTTCTTTCCTTTCCCGAGGTCACGTTGCGAGAAAAAACGCCTCTGCAAACAGTAACCTCACTGTGAGATTTCTGTTCGTAGAGGCGAATTGTATCCCTTTGACACGAACCTTACCCATACGGTAGAGGGGAAGGATTTACCCGAGCACTGTTTCAGCCCGACCTTCTGCTTGCCGTACAGACGTATCATGATTATTTCATTGTGCTGCTTTTATGATCTTGATATGCCGCTCCCGATCAGAGTGTTTTTTGCTGAACACGGATGCCTTGCATACGGGGCATTTGCCGGAGTAGGAGCCGTTTTCAGCTCGCTTGACCTTCATGTAATTCAGGCATTCCGGACAATGGATCGTTATGTCCTTCTTTGTACTGCATAAAATTTCCATGGTTGAAAATCTCCTGTTTTTCCTCGGCATGATCAGAGGAGAAACGGATAAGCCGCCTGTTGTGGGAGTGGAAAGCGCGACACATCAGCTTGGCTTATCTTCTTTCACGCCGTGTATATCTCTCCAAGTCCAAGGGTACTTGGATGATGCTGAATCAAAGCACCGTTTACGGTGCATGGATCACGTGATCCACAACGCCCAGGATATCCCACTCTCCGTCGGGGTGAATGTCTCGATAGATGGGCTTACCTTTCTCGTCCACCTCATCGTTGGCTGGCTCCAGATAATGCCGACCGTCAGCAAATGCCAGCACCTTAGCGGTGACTTCCTCTTGATTGAGACGGGCGATGACTACCTCGCCAACCTCTGCGGTGTTCTGTACCTTGACCACCATGAGATCTCCATCGAAGATACCACGCTTGATCATGCTCTGACCCTTCGCCTGCAGAATGAAGTGTTCCTCATTACCGAAGATCTCAACCGGGAGAGCCACCGTTGCGGTGATGTTCTCCACCGCCAGCAAGGGTGTTCCACAGGGACAGGAGCCTACGATGGAGGTGTGCTTGGTCTGTCCTACGTTCAGGTTCTCCGGAATGGAAATGATCCTTCGACCACCCACATAGGCGACCTCGATCAGCTCTCGCTCCTCCAGCGTTGCGATCAGCTTAGATACCCAGCTTGTAGAGCTGATCCCGCAAGCCGCGCCGATCTCACGAAAGGTGGGTGACCTTCTCTCATGGATATGACAGTCGCGTATGTACTGATAAACGTCATTCAGTTTGGATTCGTCAAATCTTCTCATATCCGTACCTCTCAACATTGAGCATTAAAAGAACGCTTTGTTCTGTTAAGAATAATACCACGAAAGAGGCGATTTGTCAACGGGTTTCGGAACAGAAAAAGAAGCAGAGAGGGAAGGTGTCACTTTTTACCGACACCTTCTTTGCTTTTGGGTTTATCCCGTGACTTGTACTTATAGTAGTTCTGGATATGCTCCGAAAGTATCAAGTCAAGCGCCGAGGCCCATACGTTGAAATCGTCATCGTGGAGCTGCCCCACATTCGGTGGCTCGTCGATCAATACCCGAAGCCCCGTTTTATTGCCAGTGATCTGGATCTCCTGCATATCTGCATCCTCCTTTCTCTGCGGTTGCTATTACTATACCACACGGGAGGGGGAATGTAAACTTACGGGACTGGACAGTTTTGAGATAAAGGTGGACAGTTTTTTAGACAGGGGCGGACAGTTTTGTTTCTTTTGTGGAGTAAATTTTTAAACACTTATTTGATATGCTTTGGAGCAACATCCTGTTTCTATTGACAACTCACAAAAAACAGTGATTATATAGTCGAGCATAATCTCGGATATATAGGCACTGTTTGAAATTATGTTGTTGTTTTATTCTTGGATATGAAAGGAATGCCGTTATACTTGGCCACCATTTTTTATAATAGAATTAACGACTCCCTCTACTGCCGCAGTAATGATTGCGGTTGATATGGTTTTTACTGTATCAAGTATCAAAGGAAGTCCCTTTCGTGTAATTACATCTTTGGTTTTTCGCCAAACAGAATCATCACGGACTTTATCCAAATAGTCATTGCCTTCCCAAGTAAGAGCACCTACCCCAAAAGAACATAGCATATTATCTGCATAACGTGCTCTATATGAGTCAATCAAACCTGCTTCATGAAGAATTTTACAATGATAGGCAATGGTTTCAGTATCATACCCTTCAATTCTCAAATTGTAAAGCGCCGTAGACCTATATTGCTCTTCTATCTCAAGCAAAATAAGTCTAACTAGATCCATATTTCTCTTCATCGTGTTACACCTCCGATTTCTTGATGATTATTACCATCCTTATTAATATGCCGGTCTGATGCATTAAGAATTCTAGCAGTCTCGCATCAACAGCGTCGTTGTGTTTGGCAATGCGATCATTAATACTCTTATATGCACTAATCAGCGGATGAAATAGCCCTGCTATGCCAGCGTCCACGCCATGCTCTCCAAGATACTTACAGATATCGTTCTTATTTGTTTCAAGGTTTTTAGAATTCCCAAGAAACTCCTGTAGAAATGCTTCAAGTGCCTTTCGAAAATTATCCGCTACATCTCGAATATATAGCCCATCCGAATACTGTTTTAATGCAATACAATAGGTTTTGTATGCCACTGGATATTCACTCAGCCACTCAAGTGGTTCGGATACTAGGGCATCGTCCAGTTCTTTAGCTCCTTTGGGGAAGATAAATACGTCTTCTCCACTCTCATAAAGCTCGAATTCAAGTTCGGATTGAGATGCCCAATATTTAAGCGCCTTTATCCATGATTTCCGCTCGGGGGAATCTTTCTGCGCAGAATTTAGCAACACCGTATAATAGTATAAAAAGGTTTTCAAATCGCTTGTTGCTTCCATGAGATGTTGAAAAACCTTATACCAGTTGTCTACATATCCGGAGAAAATAACTGGTTCTACTTTGATACCCGCATTAAAGCAATAATTGTTAAATTGCGAAGGCGAGAGTTCCTGTCCAAGTTGTATAGCTTCCGAAAACGCCATGTATGCCTTCGATAAAAACAGTTCTACCTTTTTTTCATCGCATATAGCCAATCCAAGTTTTTTTCTATAATCAACCAAATTCATATATTACCTCTGATTTTTCATGTTTTTCAATACAAGTATACCATATTTACGACACGAAGTCAATCAGTTGAATAAATAAGAATGAGGAGTTTTTATAGTAGAGTTTATCAGAAAAGTCTTCGCCCGTCAAGGTGAAAAAACTTCGCTGAAAACACCCAATCAACCGACATGGATGCAAACTTTTTTCTTGGACACCGAGATGGCCTACTTGAAACCTTGACAGCCGCCGCCTTTTCCGATGGGGGGAGGGTGCCCTTTGGGCAGAAAGGAGAAAAGAGTATGCTGATCAGAGCAAGAATCAAATCAGGACAGAATCGGTTCAGGTGCGGTTCAAAAGTGTCCAGTAAAAGCGCAAAACTCGCCACATCCGTCAGTTTACATTTGAACATCAAACATGTATGCTTATGGGTGAAATCAAGAGAAAGGAGATTGCATCCATGAAAACAGCAGTCATCTACGCCCGCTACTCCAGTGAGCGGCAAACCGAACAATCCATTGAAGGTCAGCTCAGAGAGTGCATGTCCTACGCCGAGCATCACGATATGATGGTCGTGGATACCTACATCGACCGAGCCATGACCGGCACCAACGACAACCGAAACGATTTTCAGCGAATGCTGAAGGACGCGCAGAAAAAGGCGTGGGACGTCGTATTGGTCTACAAGCTTGACCGCTTTTCCCGCAACAAGTATGAAATGGCTATCCACAAGAAAACGTTGCGGGATTACGGCATATCTCTGGTGTCCGCCAAGGAGCATATCCCGGAAGGACCCGAGGGTATCATTCTCGAATCCCTCTTGGAAGGCATGGCCGAATACTATTCCGCCGAGCTGGCGCAGAAGGTCAGCCGTGGATTACGAGAAACCCGAATCAAGGGCAATTACGCCGGTGGCGGTATCACCTATGGTTATGAAGTAGACAACAAGAAATTTCAGATCTGCGAGACCGAAGCCCCCATTGTTATCCGTATCTACGAAATGTACGCGGCGGGTGTGATCGTCAAGAATATTATCAAAACGTTGACCGACGAAGGGATCCTATACCGAAACGGAAAACCATTTGGGAAATCGGTTATATATGGCATCCTGCAAGATGAGCGATACTCCGGTGTCTACACCCACAAGACCGAAGGGACTTACACGAATACGTTTCCCCGGATTGTTCCACAACATTTATTTGAAACCGTACATCTCATGGTTTCCGAGAATCGGTACGGCAAGCATCCCGAGGATGTGGTCTACCTGTTACGGAACAAAATGAAGTGCGGATATTGCGGCAAGTCCGTCACCTCTGAATCAGGAACCTCACGCAATGGAACTGTGGTACGCTACTACAAATGCAGTACCCGAAAGAAGGACTCGACCAAGTGCCACAAGGCTCCCATTCGAAAGGAAATACTGGAACAGCTCATTGTGGACGTTACCGTCAAGGTCTTGGATAATCCCGAAACGATTGACCTGATTGCGGATCGCGTTCTTGATGCTCACGAAAATAGACTACGGGATATGGCAGTTATCAACATTTTGGAGGCCGAGCGGGACAGAATCCGCAAAGCATTGGATAACATGTTGCATGCGGTAGAGCAAGGCATCATTACCAGCTCCACCAAGCAACGTATTGAGGAGCTGGAAGCGGCTCTGGAGGTGGCCGAGGGAAAGGTATTGATTGAGAAGTCAAAAGACAAAGTACAGATCACCCAAGCGGATATCAAGAAGTTCATCCGAAAGGCTCTGAAGAAGGAGCCGCGACTGATGATCAAATTGCTCGTGAAGGAAGTGATTCTGTACGACGACAAAGTGGAGATCTACTACAACTGCATAGATAAGAAAGGGCCTGATGACTTGGATCATCAGGTCTTTTGTATTTATCAGCAAGAGTTCGACGTTAATCCTAAAAAGTATGGATTTAAGCATAACTTGACGGGAAGTAAGATGGTGTTGGAAATGTTTTTTTGATGCCATAAACAATTAATTTGTGTATTTTGTCCCTCTTTGGTAATCAGTATTTTTTATATATTAGGCAGGCTAGTGAGGTTTTTCTTTATTACAGGAATAATAATTCCTAATTTTTTGCCTTTTCGGCCGGGTCTAGTGTACCCGTGTGGGGGTGACCAGGCCCTGGGCGCCTCGCGGCGTCAGCATATAGTCTTTTCAATCCACATCCCCGCGTGGGGGGTGACAACGTTACAACGCAGCTAAGCCGGTCAAATTCTGATTTCAATCCACACCCCCCGTGTGGGGGGTGACTGCAGCCGCTGGTGCATGGATCGCGCCTTGTCGTTATTTCAATCCACACCCCCCGCGTGGGGGGTGACCTTGGGCGTCTTGCTCCTTGTATTGCTCCATGAGATTTCAATCCACACCCCCCGTATGGGGGGTGACCGCGACCTCGGTGCTCTGCTCTTTGACCCAAAGGGTATTTCAATTCACACCCCCGTGTGGGGGGCGACGTTATCTTCTCGTAATACTCGTCGGCTTGGTCGCCATTTCAATCCACACCCCCCGTGTGGGGGGCGACACCGCGGAGCACGCCGTATGCCTGACCTCCGTAATTTCAATCCACACCCCCCGTGTGGGGGGTGACTTGACCAACGGCAACAAGTCCACTTTCAAGGTCAAATTTCAATCCACCCCCCCCCGTGTGGGGGGCGACGTGTGGCCGTGTCGGCTATCGACAACCCCCAGGTATTTCAATCCACACCCCCGTGTGGGGGGCGACATAACGGTAGTCCGCCCAGGCTTCCTGGTAACCATTTCAATCCACATCCCCCGCGTGGGGGGTGACTTATTCGGGTCAACCCCCGATCCATCTCGGAGATATTTCAATCCACACCCCCCGCGTGGGGGGTGACGCATGGCCGAGGCGGCATAGTGGCGCAGATCGTGATTTCAATCCACACCCCCCGCGTGGGGGGTGACGAGTTAATGCTGGCTCGGATGCGGTCAACCATGGCATTTCAATCCACACCCCCCCGCGTGGGGGGGTGACGGGAACCTGGACACGGGCATCACCAGTATCAACACCATTTCAATCCACACCCCCGCGTGGGGGGTGACCGCGACCTCGGTGCTCTGCTCTTTGACCCAAAGGGTATTTCAATCCACACCCCCCCGTGTGGGGGGTGACACATGACCTACGACCTGGAGAATAAGATGGAGCGATTTCAATCCACACCCCCGCGTGGGGGGACGGCAAAAGTTCACTGTCTACGGCAGAAGGCAAAATGCTGAAGCCCCGAGAGCCGGAGCCATTCGTCCTCCTGATACTCCATCAGATCATGCGGGTGCAGGTCACGCCGGCAGGGAGAGCCGTCTCGTTTACGCTGACCTCGTAATCGGTATAGGCGCGGGCGGGCAGACCGCTGTCATTCTTACGAGCGACCTTGACCAGATCAAAGAGCTTGTGAGCGGGAGCGTTTCCGAACTCGCTGTCGTGCTTGAAGACGATCAGCTCTCTGACCGCCATCTTGCCGCGGGCAGCAGAGTGATCCAGCTCGAACATATTGATGATGGCCTGCCAGAGTAGCGACAGATCCTCCTCGGAAAATCCCGTGGTCTTGCGGGCCAGGTTGGCGGAGATGAAGCCCTCGCAGCGGTAGAGACCGTAGGGAACAATGTATTTGCGGCCCATTTCGGTTTTCTTCTCGGCAGCGGCTTCTTCGGTCGTGATGGCGACACGGGTGATGGTCATCTCCTGCTGGGAAATCGGCTCAACGCTACGGGCAAAGCCCAGCTGTACAGGACCGCGCACCTGACCGCAGTTCAGAGCGTCCTTCATAAAAGTGGTCATGACGGCACCGAAGGTACGAACGTCAAAATAGTTCTTGCACATCCAATCCCGCACCTTTACGTCCAGCTCGGGATCGTTCTTTTTCGCATCCTTGACCTTCTTCTCATCCACCCCCAGAGCCAGGTAAGCCTGCTTGTCGCTGGTGTTCAGGGGAATGTTCTCCTTGATATAAATCTTGTAGCCGGGCTCGTCTTCCTTGACCGCTTCAACAAAGTTGCGGATCTTTCGCTTGAGACAAACATCGGTCACGATTCCGAGACCGGTCTCAGGGTCTACACGGGGCATATTGCCCGCATCGGGGTCACCGTTGGGGTTTCCGTTCTCCACATCGAACAGAATGACGAACTCGTAACGATTCTTAATGATATCAGACATTTTCCTGATCCTCCTTCTTCTGATACAGAGCAATATTTTGGTGATAGTAGCCCAACTGGAACGAGCCTTGCTCGGCCAAAGTCAAGCGGGCGGGAAGAGCCTCCCCAAACTTGTCCATGATCTCGCGGATCATCTTTTCGTAGTAAGGTGCCAGCCAATCCTTATCTGACCCCTTCAGCTTCTTCAGGTGGCTCTTGGAGAGGCGGAGCAGAATGGTAAAGATAGACGCGGGGGTTGCCGCGGCAGACACGAAATAGTGGTCCTTGACAGTCGATGCTCCGTTGGCATCGTTTTGTAGTTTCTCCAGAACAGCAAACAGCCGTCCAAGACAATACGGAACGTTGTTGGAATCCCGATTCAGGGACATGGTCAATACCTCCTTTGGCACGGCGGGGTGCGTATTTTTCAAGTAGTAAGCTTTGATGATGGCGGCGCGACCGCGGGTGATCTCTCGCTCGGCGCGGATCCGCAGGTTTACTCCGTTCAGAAGCGTAGCAGGATACGGTGTGTCGGTCAGGATCGCCCTTAACACATCGCCTGCCATATGCGGTGACGGAGACTTATCCTTTGACTTTTGATTGACGGTCTCATCAAGCAGCTTCCAGACCGGAACCGTCTCATAGGAATCGTAAGAGGGTCGAACGATGCGTAGGCGCTCCTGATGCGTCCACACGTTTTTAAGGAAGGCACCAAAGGTGTTCCGATAGAAGAATCGCACCGAAAGTCGCGCCGCGTTGGGAGATAGGCCCAAAATGTAAAAGGGGCGTTCGGGATCCAATCTCGTTCCGTCAAGCTCAACGGGTCTTCCCTCGGCCAGCGCCTTGATCTTTTCCCACAATTCGTCCTTCGTATAGTTGGCGGGAGGATCGTCATCAAAGGCGAAGCCCACCATCTGTTCTCCGGCGGTACTGTCTCCGTTCATCCAGAAAAGCACCGTAGTCTCTCCGATACGAATGCGGCGGTCAACATCCTTGATAAGGTAGTTAAGAGCGGAGGCATAGGCGAAGGACGCGTACTTTCCCGTAGGGGCATTCAAGTTCTGCTCCTTACCGTAGGATGTAAAGGCGGGCGCATTAAAAGAAACCAATGCCGCGCCCGAGGATTGAGCGCCGACAACGCCGCGGATCTGGGGATGGGTTCGCTCGACCGCTCCGTATTGGCCTGTGACCAAGCAATAGCCCACATCCTCTCCACTGCCTCCGTAATACTCATCCCACGCCTCTGCGACTGCGGGGTCATCCGAGGCAAGGCATCCGTCACAGCGAAACAGCAGATTGACGCCCGAGATCACATCGTCAAATCTGTCCTTCAAAGCGGGATGCTCCTTGGCCGCCTCGGGATCCCACCGATCAAAGAATGCGAGGATGGCTCGGGCTACGTCCGAGTCAACGCCGTCCAGGATGGCGTGATGCAATTCCCGGCAACAGTCAAAGCACTCCTTCGTACGCTTGGGTTTTCCCTTGCTATCCACACCCAGTATGTATCCCGAATGGTCACAAAGGAAATTTGAATCTACTCCGACGGTACGGGACACCTGGGCGGGGCACTTACGGGGTACCGGCTTGAAAACCGTCTTTTTCCCCATCGGTACGTCATTCACGGTATGAATAGCTCGGAGCAGGTTTCCTTCCCGATCAATATCCAGAATATAGGAGACCGGAACCTGCATCCAGCCGAAGGGCGGCATCTCGTCTCTCGCGGCCATGCTCTCATAAAACTCTACCAATGCCTGCAGGATCATCCGATCACCTCCCCCGAATCACGGGACGGGACCCGCAAAACACCATCCTCCAGCACCGCGCGGAAGAAGAGGGGACGAATATCCTCCTTGCGTGCGTAGTCCATGTCCCACAGCATATAGCCCAGATCGCGGTGCCCCTTCAACTCTTCGGGGCAAGACGGGATCTCCTCACAGGGAGCAAAGAAAACGGGAAATTCTCTGGTTCCGAAATAGGGCTGATGGTAGAATCTGCCCTTTTCAATGCGCCTTCTGATGATGTCGCAGAATTTACCGGGGTTGTCGCTGGGAGCCGCTTGGTCGGTCATGTCGAAGTGGGCTTCAATGACGTAGCGGACGTTTCGCAGGAGCATGGCGGCTCGCTGTTGGATATCATCCGAGGTAACGATATACAACTCTCCCTGCCCCTTGTCCATGACTGTCCGGGCACTTCGTGCGCTGACGGTAGACTTGACCTCGTTGCGCCGTATGTTGGCGAATCGGATCGGGGCGCACACGTGAATGCGGTCGATCCGATACACGAGTCCGGGGTGCCAAAAGATGGCTTCCAGTATCCCCCTCGCCGCCGAAGGCGTCATCACGTCGTAGCTGACGCGCTCGGTCTTCATTTCGGGACGGGTAAACAGGGCGTAATCACCCCAGACCTCTAACTTGATAGACAATTTGGATCACTCCTTTCCTATCGTTTATTATCTATATTATATCAAAAAATTCCTATTTTGAAAGCACATATTTTCGAATTCATTCATGATTCTTCAAATAATTGTCATTTTCGGCACTATAAACAAGTTTTGAGGAGTTCTTTTGTACACATTTCGACTGTGAATCCGGCAAGAAAGCCACTCTGCAACCGTAGAGTGGCTTTCATATCAAACAAACATAGCTTTCCCTTGATCCACCTTAACCGAAAGCCCCGTTTCCTCGCAATACATCTCCTCATTCAGCAGCGCATACACCTCACCGCCCAGATCCTCCACATCTCCGGCATCCAGCAAGGCCTTCAAATGGTTCGGATAGACCGTCACGCCATACCGTCCAAGCTTGCGCATCAAGGTGCGGTCAATCAGGCCGCTGCGGTATTGCTCGATGAGAGGGCGGGACTCCTCGGTCGGAATGTAGACCGTGACCGCATTGGAATCGATCAATTTGAATTCATGAGCTATATCCGCGAAGGGAAGGGTGGACTTTTTCATCATAATCATGATGGACTTGGCATCCTGCGCATCTTCTCCCTTCAAGAATAGGTGTTCCTCAAAGTAGCTATGGATGACCGACTCCTCTGACGGATCAAGTATCCCATCCCATACGGATCGGCACGCGCCGATCGCGGTATCCAACATAGTGGGGGTCTTCCATTCCGACTCGAATACCCACACGTGGCTCTCTTCCCGTGGCCTTGCTCCGTTTCGGTTGCACCGTCCCGCGGCTTGCAGGATGGAATCCAGACCCGCCATCTCACGGTACACCGTGGGGAAGTCCACGTCCACGCCCGCCTCGATCAGGGACGTGGAAACTACACGGCAGGGAAGACCGTCCTCAAGGCGGGCTCGAATGATCCGCAGTTGCTTTTGCCGCTCCGCCGGGGGCATGAGAGTGGACAGATGGTATCTCCCCTCCTCCTCCAGCATCCCGTACAGCTCCTGGGCAGCGTCGCGGGAATTGACGATGCAGAGGACCTGCGGTTGACGGTTCAAGCCATCGGCCAGTTCGTTTTTGGTCAGTTTCCCGCTCTTGTGGAAGGTGACGCGCTTGAAGATCTCTCCCTTTCGCAGCTCGGGCGGGCAGATCTCCTGAGGCTTTCTTTGCAAATACTCCTCGAATAATGGGCCAAGAGCCGGTTGGGTGGCCGTACAGAGGATCGCGGTCACGTTGTAGGCTCGTGTCAGCTCCGAGATGGCGTAGACGCAGGGCTTCAGATAGGGCAGGGGGAGCATCTGGGCCTCGTCGAAGATCACCACGCTGTTGGCGATATTGTGGAGCTTGCGGCAGGCGGAGGGACGGTTATCATACAGCGACTCAAAGAACTGAACCGCTGTGGTCACCACGACCGGCATATCCCAGTTCTCGGTGGCGTATCTCATTCGTTTCTGTTTGGCGTCAAGGCTCCCCTCCTCGCCGTCATCGTACACGATACCGCTATGGTGCTCCAGTACCACATCCTCTCCCAGGATCTTTCGAAACTCGGTGGCGGTCTGTTCAATGATGGAGGTGTAGGGGATCACGTAAATGATCCGCTCTTTACCCGCCGCCCTGGCATGGCGCTGGGCAAAAGCCAGAGAGGAGACTGTCTTGCCGCCGCCCGTGGGAACGGTCAGGGTGAAAAGAGATCCTGCCCCTGTCTCACCCTGCGTCTTGCAGGTATCCAGAATCGCGCAACGGATACGGTTGAGCTCCCCTTTGGGCGGATACCATCCGCAAGTATATGCATCCAGCCGTTGATTCAGCTCATCCCACTTAGCCGCAACATGATCCCGCGGCTCTCCCATGAAGGCGGCGGTGTCCAGAAAGTCCGCGTCAACGAGGCAGGAGTAGAGCATACGGGTATAGAAAGCCATGTGCCTCCACTCCATGGACGGTATGCCGGCAGAAGGAAGCTCTACCTCCCGTGACCATGCATCGTAGGCATACTTTCTCACCCCGGTGTATCGATTCATTCTACCGTAAAAGCTATCCGCGTCCGCCAGATCGTCCCGACCTCCCAGATTCATAAGTCCACCATGATGTCCCATTACACACATGGCGGCAATGGCTTGGCGTTTTCGGAAGCACTCGATCGCGCCAGCCGAAGCGTGATCCACCTTGGGGCCCTCTTCCATGATGCGCCGCTGGAAGCCCGCGGAATACTTGCCAATGTCATGGGCCAGCCCGCACAGCCTTCCCAATTCGCCCGCTCCAAAGGCATCCGCAAAGGACGCGCTTAAGGTCGCGGTACCTTCCAGATGCTCCTTGACGGATTGTACTTCATTTTCGGTTTTATGGGCAACGTATTTCATGGCCGCCACTCCTATGTATGTTATCTCATTTTTCCGATTCTCTCGCAAGAGTACGTAACTATGTATAGTGTACACTTATTTCTGTCAATTTGCAAGTGGTTTTCAAGATTTTCAGGCATATTTCGAATGTGTTTTTGTACGAAGATGATACAACTGCATAGACAAGAAAAAGCCTGATGACTTGGACCATCAGGTCTTTTGTGTTTATCGGCAGGACTGCGAGGTTGACCCTAAAGAGCTGGGATTTAGGCATAATGTGATGGGGTGTAAGCTTGCGTTGGAAATGTATTTCTGATGAGAAAGCGAGGATTTCGTGTGGAATTTTTTAAAAAATAACCGCGCAGATAACCCCCAAAAGGAAAGCGTAGTAAAACGTAATAATCCTTTTGTGACAACGATAAATTGGGCGTTTCATTACAGAGGATCAAGGCCTATCTCGCTTGTTCAACTGAGGTTGTTACAAGGCAGCCATCATGAGTGTCTGATTTAGATGCAGACACGAAAACCGCGCTAAAGCGCAAGAAAAGCGGAGATTTCGAGAGATTTCTCCGCTTTTTTCGACTCTGAAGTTTTTCGAAATTTTGTAGATGCATTTCCGCGCTTTGCGCATCATTTCGGGTCTGTAGACAGATTCGAACCGGCGAAAGCCTTCCTCCGGGAGAAAGGGGGACCACGAAGTGGTGGAAGGAGCCTGCGCAACATTGGAATCTAATTAAACTTTACGGTAACGCACTCTCCCTCAGTCGCCTACGGCGCCAGTTCCCTCCCGGAGGGAGCCTTTAATAAATCTGCTTGCGAAACGGTTGAAATGTTTACAAAATTGTGGTATAATAAATAAAAAACAAGGAGGATAACTACTATGACCCCCAAGGAACAATGTGAAGTATTGTTAGATAAATTACTCCCGTTTGCAGAAGATCAAATGAAAAAGTATCGCGAATTCTACCCGTTTGCCGCCGTTATTCTTATGGATGATTCCGTAGAATTGACCGGCAGCTATGACGG
>JAGAIH010000344.1 GCA_017626655.1 Clostridia bacterium
ACACCCCCGATAGCACCGACCAAGAGACCGAAGCGCCCCCCGAGGAGATCGGAGACCCCTACGAGCTGGTCTTCTCCTCCAACGGTGACGGCTCCTGCAAGGTCAGCGACATCAAGGTCAACCCCAAGTACCGGGAGGCCTTCACCCTGACCATCCCCGCCGTCTCCCCCGTGGGTGAGCGCGTGACCGCCGTGGAGAACCCCGACGGCTTCGGCTATATCAACGTCCCCCGCGTCCTCCTCCCCGAGGACTTTGAGGTACTTTTGTATCGCATCCGTACCCATTACGGTAAGGATTCCATGACGGCGCGGAGCTTTGAGTCCTACTATTATTACAAGAACGTTGACGACTGTTCCACCGAAAATCTCAAGAACGACCTGCTGACCGCCTATCCTTGGGCGGCTGTGACCGACTTCTACCTGCTGGATGAGACCGTGATCGCCGACGTGGAGATTCCCAAGCTGGCCCTCTGGATCGCCGAGGCCGCCCCCGACTACGATGCCCTCGAGGGAGAAAAGAAGATGCAGAAGCTGGTATCCGGGAACGGCATGACTCTGACCTGGGACGGCAAGCCCGTGGACCCCGAGACGGTCACGGATAACGCCCTCTTTGTGCAGAGCATCGTGCTGGAGGAGGGCATCGGGACCATCGGCGCCAACGCCTTCTGCCATGCCCGCGCCACCTCTCTGACTCTTCCTACCACCCTCACCGAGATCGGCGACCGCGCCTTTGCCTACTGTCGGGAGATCACCGCAATGAACTGGCCCCAGAACACCCTCCGCCGCATCGGTGACGAGGCCTTCGCGGGGTGCTACGGCCTCACCGAGCTGACCCTGACGGGAGACGGCCTGGCCATCGGCGCCCGAGCCTTTTCTCCCTCCGCTTTGAAGTCTGTCACCCTGGGCGAGGGTGTTACCGAGGTGGGCGCCAACGCATTTGCGGATATTCGCAGCTTGGATGCCCTCCATATCGGTGACAGCGTAACTCTCCTGGGCGCATACGCCTTCGTCTCGGACAGTCATCTGAAGGTGACCTTCGGGGAGAACAGCCGCCTGTCCCGCATCGAGGACGGCGCCCTGAACAGACCTCTCGTGGATACCACCCTGCCCCACGGCATCATCTACATCGGCGAGCAGGGCCTGTACGGAGACGAGATCTCCTACGCGGGCACGGTGGCCGAGTGGGAAGCCATCGAGAAGCATGAGAAGTGGTGTTCCGATGCGATCACCGTCCATTGCACCGATGGAGATGTGAGCTTTGACCCCGAGGGTTGACAAGCGCCCACAGTTCTGCTATAATGGTGACGGAACCGTAACCCCATTATCTGAAAGGAGATTCCATCATGAAATCAGGCGCAACCGCCTCCATCCCCGTTGCCATGCTGACCAAGAAATTCTACTGCCACCAATGCGGTCAGCAGTTGAAGATCCAAAAGGTCACGCGAACATTGACCCCGGGAGACCCCGACTACGCCGCCGCAGAAAAAGAGATCTTCGACCTGGATACCCTCCCCAAGGGCTCGATCTCGGTCACAAAAGCCCAATTCGTCTGCCCCTTCTGCCATGCCGAGACCACTTTTGAGGAGCAGAAGGAGATCGCCAAGCGGCAAAAGCAGGCAGGCACGCACATCCTGTAAGTGACACCCACGCAGAAAAGGCACCGTCCCCCAAAAGAGACGATGCCTTTTCCGTTCTCACGCATGGAGACCGCTCACTCGATTCCCAGCACAGGATACTCCTCCGCCTCCACAGCGGCCTTCAGCACAGCATCCTCCACGGGAGCCGACAGGGTCACCACGGCGGTGCCTGCCTTGTGATCGGCCACGGCGTCGGTCACGCCCTCGACGGCTTTCAGAGCCTTGACCACGTGAGCCTCACAGCGGGGGCACATCATGCCCTCGATCTTCATCGTCTTTTTCATGGTAATATCCTCACTTTCGTTCATAGAATTGACTTTTTGAATGTCCGCATCACCCTCACTCACCACAGCGGGAGCCGCGTGACGGGGCCTGCGGTTGAACTTTTTGGGGTCGCGGATGTTGAACAGATTCAGGCGCAGAGCATTGGTCACCACGCAGAAGCTGGACAGGGACATGGCCGCCGCCCCGAACATGGGATTCAGCTCCCACCCCAGGAAGGGAATGAACAGACCCGCCGCCAGGGGGATGCCCAGGGAGTTGTAGCAGAAGGCCCAGAACAGATTCTCGCGGATATTCC
>JAGAIH010000345.1 GCA_017626655.1 Clostridia bacterium
CTTTGCAGTACGGCGGCGGCCTCCTTCAGATCGCTGTCGGTGGGCAACGCCCGCCCCGCGATGCCCTCCAGCTCGGCGCGGTTGGGCTTGACCAGGAAGGGGCGGTAGGGAAGTGTCTCGGTGAGGAACGCCCCCTCGGCGTCCACGGCGAAGCGGATGCCCCGCCCGGCCAGCCGATCCATGAGGTCGCGGTAGGTGTCTTTGGAGAGACTGGCGGGAATGCTCCCCGCCAGCACCAGGGTGTCCCCTTCGGTGAGGGCGTCCAGCTTGCGGTACAGCGCGTCCATGCATTCAGCGGGGATGGCAGGCCCCGACGCATTAATCTCGGTCTCGGGGTGAAGCCCCTCGGGGGTCTTGAGCTTTACGTTGATGCGGGTCAGCCCCTCGGGAAGGGGGATGAAGTCGGCGCGGATGCCCTTATCGGTCAGGTAGGCGGTGAGAGCCGCTCCCGTAAAACCCGCCGCAAAGCCCAGGGCGGTGTTCTCCACCCCCAGCTCGGACAGGACCAGGGAGATGTTGACCCCCTTCCCGCCGAATTGCAGATCGGTAGAGACGGCGCGGTTGGTCGCCCCCTCCTTGACAGAGGGAAGGCGCATGACGTAGTCGAGGGCGGGGTTCAGGGTGAGGGTGTAGATCATGGGCGTTCCCCTTTACAATAAAAATTGAAACCCGAAGGGTTTCCTCCGACACGCGCCTGTGGCGCATTTCACTCGCGCGAAGCGCGAATTTCACACCGCAGGTATTTCACGCGCGCCAGCGCATTTCACTACAAAAACGGGAGGATGCCACGCACCCTCCCGAATCATTGGTTAATACTTGTCGCGGATCTTCTTTCTCACCCCGAGGAAGGTGCCTCCTCCGATGAGAATGACCAGGATCACGGCGCAGATGATGTAGATGGGCAGGCCCACCTCGATGTCGGACTTCAGCTCCTCCCACAGCTCGTTGAGCATGATGAGCTGCTCGCCGCCCAGATTCTTGTAGGACGAGGTCTGTACGGCGCTGGTGTCGTACATGAGGTCGTAGCCGCCCTCCTTGATGGAGTTCATATACTCGATATACTCCTCGTTTTCCCGCACCGCGTTGTTGGGAGAGGCGTAGTAGGTGTACTCGGCGTTGGCCACGGCGGCCTCCTCTCTCAGCATGAACTCGATGTAGGCCTCGGCGATCTCCTTGTTGCGGGAGGTCTTGGGGATACACATGGCGTCCACATAGAGGTTGGTGCCCTCGGCGGGGTAGAAGAACTCCAGGTCCTCGTTGTTCTCGTACATGGCCAGGAAATCACCCGCGTAGTAGGCGGCGATGGCGGCGGAGCCGTTCTCCATCTTGTTGAAGATCTCATCCATGACGTAGCCCTGGAGGACGGGCTTCTGCTCCTTCAGCTTCTCCAGCGCCTGCCGCCACTCAGCCTCATCGGCGGAATTGACGTCCAGACCCAGAAAATACTGGGCGGTGCCGAAGGCGTCGCGGGAGTTGTTGAACTGGAGGATGTTGCCCTGGTAGCGCTCGTCCCACATGAGCTGCCAGGAGCCCAGGGAAGGATCGTCGGCGCCCACCATGGAGGTGTTGTAGATGATACCGATCATGCCGTACATGTAGGGGACGGCATAGAGGTTATCGGGGTCGTAGTAGTCGTAGACAGCGTCGGGGCCGAAGAAATCGGGGTGGACGTTGCCGATGCTGGGGATGTTCTCAAAGTTGAGGGGGGCCAGCATATCCTCGGCGATCATGCGCTCGATCATGTAGTCCGAGGGGACCACCACGTCGTAGTCCACCGAGCCCGAGGAGAGCTTGGCATACATACTTTCGTTAGAGGAGTAGGTGGAGTAGTTGACCTCCACCTTCACGCCGTAGGTCTCGTAGTACCACTCCTCGAACATCTCGTTGACGTCGAGGGTCCCCTCGGTGCCGTCGGAGATGTATTCGCCCCAGTTGTAGACGTAGAGGGTCACGGTATTGCCGCCGCCCTTGGTGCAGGCGGTGAGGCCAAATACCAGGGGAAGGAGCATCAGCGCTGCCAGCAAAAGGGAAGCGACACGCAGAACGGATCTCATCACGGGCGGCCTCCCTTCTTCTCCTTGCGGTCTGCCGCCGAGCCCGCGAAGTTGACGACCAGCAGGATGACCAGGATCACCGCCACGATGAGGGCGGAGAGGGCGTACATACTGAACTTGACGTTGTGGGCGGTCTGGTTGTAGACGTACAGGGGGAGAGTCTGGAAGTTGGGGGAGCTGACGAAGTGGGAGATGACGAAGTCATCCAGGGACAGGGTAAAGCTCATCATGAGGCCCGACACGATGCCGGGGATAATCTCGGGAAGCTCTACCTTGAAAAATGCCTTGGAGGGGGTACAGCCCAGGTCCTGGGCCGCCTCGGACAGGGACTTATCCAGCTGCTGGAAGCGGGGCATGACCGACAGGATGACGTAGGGCAGGTTGAAGGTGATGTGGGCGATGAGCAGGGTGCCGAAGCCGAAGAGGTCGCGGGTGCCCAGAAAGGTAGCCACGGCCACGAAGAGCAGCATCATGGATACGCCCGTGACGATATCGGGGTTCATCATGGGGATATTGGTCACGCTCATGATGGGCTTCTGGAGGTACTTGCGCTTCATGCGGTGGAGCCCCAGGGCGCCGAAGGTACCCAGGACGGTGGCGCACACCGAGGAGCTGACCGCCAGCACCAGGGAGTTGCGGAGGGCGGAGAAGGCCTCCTCGTCGTGGAACAGCTCCTCGTACCAGACGAAGGAGAAGCCCGAGAACTCGGCCAGGCTCCCCGATTCGTTGAAGGAGAAGACGATCAGCACGGCGATGGGGATATAGAGCAGGAAGAAGATGAGGCCGATGTAGCACTTGGACAGGAATTTCACGGAACCATCCCTCCTTCCTCGTCGGAGAACTTATTCATAAAGGCCAGGGAGATGAGGATGAGGATCATCATGACCAGGGACATGGCCGCGCCTACGTTGTAGGTGGAGACGTTCTGGAAGAGACGCTCAATGGTGTCGCCCACCAGGTCGATCTTGCCCGCGCCCAGCTTCTGGGAGATGTAGAAGGTGCTGATGGAGGGGACGAAGACCATGGTGACGCCCGATACCACGCCCGACAGAGTCAGGGGCATGACCACGCGGGTCATGGTCTGGAAGGCATTACAGTCCAGGTCGTGGGAGGCCTCGATGTAGCGGTAGTCCAGCTTGGTCATGGCGGTGAAGATGGGGAGCACCATGTAGGGCAGGAAATCGTAGACCATACCCAGAATGACGCCGAAGTAGGAGCCCACGATGGACAGAGGCTCCAGCCCCAGCTTCCCGAGGAGGGAATTGAGGAGACCGCCGTTGTCCAGAAGGGCCATGAGGGCGTAGGTACGGATGAGCAGATTGCACCACATGGGGAGCATGATCAGCACCATGAGGATCTTCTGGGCCTTGGGGGACTGGCGGGACATGAAGTAGGCCAGGGGATAGCCGATGATGAGACAGACCGCCGTAGCGATGAGGGCGAAGGCGATGGAGAGGATGAAGACGTTGGTGTACTGCTTCAGGTCGGCGATGTTCCCCAGGGAGAAATGACCGTTTGCGTCGGTGAAGGCGAAGTACAGGACGAAGAGCATGGGGGCCACGATGAACATGACCGTCCAGACGGTATGCGGCACCGCCGCCAGCTTCTGGAAAATGCTTCTTTGGGCCTTACCCTTGCCCGCGGGGGGAGGGTCGGTCTTGCGGAGGGAGCGGTCTTTCATTCTTCTTCCTCCTCCTCAAGATCAGACAGGTGATCCATCTCGTCGCTGAAGGAGGAGTAGTCGCCGAACTGGCCCGAGAACTCCGACTTCTTCATGACGTGAATGGCCTCGGGCTCGATAAAGAGACCGATGGTGGTATCGGGAGCGGCGTAGTCCGAGGTCTCCAGCATCCACTTGAAGCCCTGGACGTCCACGATGATCTCGTAGTAGTCGCCCTTGAATTGTCAATTTGAAACCTGGGATCTTCCGGAAAATTTTTTGCCAAAGGCTGAGTGATCCTCAAATCCCCAATATAATGGAATTATTTTACTCCAAAAAGACGCACAGTCAACCAAAAATGC
>JAGAIH010000346.1 GCA_017626655.1 Clostridia bacterium
ATGTGGCGGAGCGACGAGGGCGTCGCTCCCTACAGGTGTTTGTGCCAATCGAAACAGACCGATAAACCCAAATTTGAAGCAGTCACCCACAGACAACACGACAAAGGAGCCACCATGATCATCACTTCCCTCCTGGAGAACACCTCCGCCCGCCCGGATATCACCGCCGAGCATGGGCTTTCCCTATACGTTGAGACCGAAGACCGCCGCATCCTCTTCGACATGGGGCAGACCGACCTGTTCGCCCGCAACGCCGAGGTATTGGGCATCGACCTGGCGCGGGTGGATCTCGCCGTCCTCTCCCACGGGCACTACGACCACGGCGGGGGGCTGGCCACCTTTCTGGAGATCAACAAGACCGCCCCCGTATATCTCACCGAGGCGGCCTTCCTTCCCCACTACAACGCCACACAGAAGTACATCGGGCTGGATATTTCCCTACAGGGGCATCCCCGTCTCCGCGCGGTGAGCGGTGACCTGTCCTTGGGGAGCGGGCTGACCCTGCTCTCCCCCAACGGGCGGGAGCGGAAGCACTCCCTCGGTGCCTTCGGGCTGACCGAGTGGGTGGGGGATGTCTTCATCCCCGACGATTTCCGCCATGAGCAGTATTTGCTCATAGAGGAGCCCCTCTCCGAGGGCGGGAGGCGGGTCCTCATCAGCGGTTGCTCCCACGCGGGGATCCGGGATATCATGGAATGGTTCTCCCCCGACGTGCTGGTCGGCGGGTTCCACGTGTCCAAGATGGCGCTTGGGGAGGAGCTGACCGCGCTGGGGGAGGCTCTGGCGGCTCACGGTACGGAGTATTACACCTGTCATTGTACGGGCATGGAACAGTATGCTTTCCTGCAAAAGCGGATGCCGCGGCTTGGGTATCTGGCAGGGGGAGAGACTCTTCGGATATGAGTTATGATCGCCTGCGGCGAGTTTACAGATATGAACGACTGCGTCGTGTTATGGTGTGCCTTCGGCACATCTGGTAGGAATAGAAAGAGACCGCTCCGGGATGGGGCGGTCTTTTCGTATGGGAATTATGCGGATCAACAGGACCTCATGAGTCGGATATAGAACTCCACCGTCCGCTCGATGGCCTCCAGACGGACGCGCTCGTTGTGTCCGTGGATGGTGGAGCGCTCCTCGGAAGTGAGGTCCATGGCCGAGAAGCGGTAGACCTTGTCCGAGATGCGGCCGTAATGGCGGGAGTCGGAGCATTGGACCATGAGGTAGGGGGAGACGATACAGCCCTTCCAGGTGGAGGCCACGGCGGAGGACACCAGATCCCAGCCCTCGCAGTCGGTGGTGGAGATGCGGCTGGGGTTCATACCGCCCAGAACCGTGATCTCGATGCTGTCGTCATCCACCGTCTTGTTCAGGTAGGCCAGCATGGCGTCCATGTTGTCGGCGGGGTTGAGACGGATGTTGGAGACCAGGGAGGCCTCGGGGGGGATGACGTTGGGGGCCGCCGAGCCCTGCATCTGGGTGAAGGCCACGGTGGTGCGGAGCAGGGCGTTCAGCTCGCCGCCGCTCTTCTTGGTGATGAGGGAGAGGACGGGGAGGAAGAGCCCTATGTTGGAGAAGATGATCTTGTAGACGAAGGAGGAGTAGCGGCCCAGGGTATCGAACATGAGGGCGGCGGGGGGTGTGCGGGCGATCTTGCGGGGGTGGGTCACCACCCGGGTGCAGGCGCGGGAGAGGCGATCCACGGGGGCGTTCGGCTTGGGGGCGGAGGCGTGGCCGCCCTTGGACTTGGCGGTATAGCGCACGTTCATCATGCCCTTCTCGGCGATGCCGATGAGACCGCAGGGGGCCTTGACCCCGGGGAAGACGTTCTCCACCACGGCGCCGCCCTCGTCCAGCACGAAGGCAGGCTCAATGCCGTTCTTCTCGAAGTAGTCCACGATGTGAACGGCACCGGGGCCGTTGACCTCTTCCCCGCCCGAGAAGGCGAAGTAGATGTCGTGGTCGGGGGTGAAGCCTTGGGAAATGAGGGTATTGGCCGAGAACAGGACGCCGTTGACGGTGCCCTTGGTGTCCAGGGTGCCGCGGCCCCAGAGACAGCCATCGGCGATCACACCGTCAAAGGCGGGCTTGTCCCAGCCGCTCTCGTCCACGGGGACCACGTCGTAGTGGGCCATCATGACGGCGGGCGCGCCCTCGGTCTTTCCCTTCCAGCGGAACAGCAGGCCGCGGTCGGGGAGGCGGGTGAACTCGCAGACTTCAAAGACGCGGGGGTAGAGGGCGGGGAGCTTGGAAATGAGCTTTTCAAACTCGGCGTCATCCTCCAAAGTGGGATCCATGTAGGATACGGTCTTGCACTTCACCAGCTCGCGGAGGGACTCCACGGCGGCATCCTTATCGAAGTCCACGGGGGTGGTATCGGCCTTGGGCTGGGACTTGGGCTTGAAGGCGGCGGCGCGGATGAGGATGACCGCCAGGAAGATGATCAGGGCCAGGGGGATGAGGATGGAGAGGGCATAGAGCAGGAGTACGCCAATGCCCAGAGCGTGCCATTCGTTCATGTCACAGCACCCCTCTCTTGTAGAGGATGCGGGCCACGATCACGGTGAAGATCACGCCCACGGGGACCATGATGCCCACGGTGGAGGCGTTCAGGGCGGGGACGAAGATGAAGAGGGCCAGCATGAGGACGATGGGGGCCACCGACAGCTTGGCGTTCTTGGAGATGAAGACCACCGCCAGGCCTCCGAAGAGGGCGGGGAGGATCATATCGAAGGCGGGGACCAGGACGGGGGACTCTAGGATGGGAGTCAGGGGGACGATGCAGATGACACCGATGAGGATGATGAGGGTGGTGACGATGCTGGACACGGCGATGGAGATGGTGGAGATGACCTCACCCTCCTCCGAGGTGGCCTTGACGCCCGCCCGCTCCATGGCGTCGATGGCGCAGGGGAGCTTCAGATTGGAGA
>JAGAIH010000347.1 GCA_017626655.1 Clostridia bacterium
CTCCACGATCCAGCTCTCGGACAGGGGCATCTCGCCGGGGGCAGGGATCGGTAACCGCCGCCTGGCCATTGACCGCGAAACCATGGGCTGCCCCGTCCTGGGGGTGGGCGTGCCTACGGTGGTGGACTCCTCCACTCTGGTCTGGGACGCCCTGGAGCGGGCGGGGATGTCGGGCGGGGAGATCCCGCCGGCCCTGGAGGAGGTGCTGGAGACGGGGCGGAGCTTCATCGTCTCTCCCAAGGACAGCGACGAGGTGGTGGAGCTGACCTGCCGATTGCTGGCGAGGGGGGTGGACCTGGCCTTTGGGGTGGGGGAGATGTAGGGCGGTGTATTCTGCGGTAATGATGGCAGGCGAGGGCGAAGTGTTCAAATTGCAGTTTATAGGTCTGTGGTCTGACGGAAGAGGCGGTGACACGATCCACCCTCATCCGCCTCCCGCCGCAGGAGCTGGTCGGCACCTTCCCCCGCGGGGAAGGCAAGACTATTTTATGTTATTCGCTATCTAAAAGCTTATATGTATCAGTATGTTTTAGGTCATCAAAGAATGAGAAACACACCCGACTTCTTGCCTTCCCCCTGGGGGAAGGTGGCACGCCGCAGGCGTGACGGATGAGGGTCCCCCTGCCCCACTCCACTCTGTTCCGTCAGACCGACAAACCCAAATTTGAGGCATTTTCCGCTCCATCACCGCATATATATAGGTGAAGTAAAGAAACCGAAAAAGGAGGAAGATCATGAACACCAAGCAAGACCGCGCCCCTCATCTCCCCGCCTGTTCTCCCGACGTGAGCGCACCCTCCGCCCGCGTGAGGCGGCCCAAGCTCTACATATTATTAGATGACCTGTTCCCGCCCATACGGTGGACGCCCCCCCGCCGAGCAGCGGTCGCGCTGACGGCGGTGGCGGTAGCGGTGGGGGTGACTCTGCTGGGCCTGTGGGTGGGCGGAAAACTGTCTCAGGGTCTCGGCGGAGGGTCTCACGGAGGTCTCCCGCCCCTATGGGGAGCCGTCACCGAGACCGAGGGGGACACCGAGACCGACACCCCTACCGAAGAACCCACGGACGCCGCCGATCCCACCGACCCCGAGGCTGATACGGTCCCTGAGGAGCCGACCTCCCCGCCCGAGAGCGGGGAAGATCCGTCCGATACCTTGCCACCCGAAAGGGAGACGGCCGCCTCCGCTGACACCGAGCCTACCGACACCGTCCCGTGGACAGACCCCGATGCCGAAAGCGAGCCGCCCATTGAGGTGACCGCCCCGCCCGCTGTCGTGACCGAGCCTCCCCACGAGGATACCGAACCGCCTACCGCGCCGCCCGAGAAAGAGCCTCCCGTCCCCGTCCCCGACGGCTGTTTCCCCATCATCTCCCAAGACCTGAGCTGTCCCGACCGCGGCGCGGGTTACATGGAGAACGCGGGGGTGAATCTCCCCGCGACCCTCCCCACGGACTCCCCCTGGAAGACCGCCAATCCCGCCGTCCTGATCGTCAACACCCACCCCTACGAGGGCTACAGCGACGGCGCGGCCTGGTACGATCCCACCGTGGGGGGCCTGGCGCTGACCGATACCCCCAACGCCCCCGACGGGGTGGTGGCCCTCGGCTCCGCCCTGGCCCGCCGCCTGCGGGAGCTGGGTGTCACGGTGATCCACCTCCGTCTGGCCACCACGGCGGAGGACTCCGCCGCCGACCTCTACGACCGCACCGAAGCCGCCATCCGCTACTACTGCCGCCTCTACCCCGATATTGGCCTGGTCATCGACCTGCGCCGTTCGGCCGAGATGACGTCCGAGGGAGGCATCCTCCGCACAGAGGGAAGCAACGGGCAAGCTCCTTGCGCCCAAATCCGCCTGTCGGTCAGTGGCGGCAGGGACTCCACCGCGTTGGGGTATGACCTTACTGTGGCGCTGGCCCTGCGGCAGGAGCTGTGGGAAACTGCCCCCTCCCTGAGCCGCCCCGTGCGGGTCAAGAGCGGCGGGGGGATGGTGAGCGATCTTTCGGACGTGCGGGTCCTGACCGTCGAGATGGGTGCGGCGGGGAACACCTTCGCCGAGGCCAAGTCCGCCCTGGAGCCCCTGGGACGGTCGATCGCAACGATCTTGGAAAAAATCGACTGAAATTGGAAAATAATTTTCAAAACCCCTTTACAAACGACAATTTTTGTGCTATAATAGTTCCAAACAAAGAAAACACCGCCAAGGCGGGAACGGAGTGGCCCATGGAACAGGAAACCTATCTGGAACGGATCAAAAAGCTCAAGAGCAGCCGTAAGATCACCAACGACAAGCTCTCGGAGATGACGGGCATCCCCCTGGGAACCCTGTCCAAGCTCCTGGCGGGCATCAGCGATTCCCCCAAGCTGTCCAACATCGTGGCCATCAGCCGCGCCCTGGATTGCTCCCTGGATTGGCTCATCACGGGAGTCCCCGAGAATACCAATAACTACACCCTGGAGCCCGAGGAGATGACCCTGGTGGAGTCCTACCGCGAGCTGGACAGCTACGGCCGCGCTCTGACCCTGATATCTTTTTCAATTTCAAATGTTTCCAACATATAGGCACTCATCTGCCTTAACCTGTCTTCCGGCTCATACCAGTGAAACAGCGGCGCATC
>JAGAIH010000348.1 GCA_017626655.1 Clostridia bacterium
CGTGTGGCCGCCAAGTACGGCATGAGGGTGACGGTGGAGCCCCTGTCCCGCAACGAGTGCAACTACATCCACACCGTGGCCGAGGGGGCCAAGATCGCCCGCGCCGCCGATCACCCCGCCGCCTGCATGATGGTGGATTTCTACCACCATTGGAATAACGGCGAGGACCTGGCGACCCTCCCCGACAACGCCGATCTTCTGATCCACGCTCACTATGCCCGCCCCGTGGACCGCGACGCCCCCTACGCCGAGAATGAGACCGATCTCCGGGCGGTCCTGGAGGCTCTGAAGGCCTGCCCCGGTATCGAGCGTATGAGCCTGGAGTGCGTCTATAAGCCCGATTTCGACACGGCCCTTGTGCGGGCGAGACCGCTGATGGAGATGTTCAGATGAAGCTCTACATCGTCCGCCACGGCCAATGCGAGTGGAACGCCCTCCACAAGGTCTGCGGCTCCACCGACTCCCCCTTGACCGAAAAGGGCCGCGCCCAGGCCGCCGAGACCGCCGCGCTCATCGCCGAGATGACCCGCGACGAGCCTCTGGACCTCATCATCGCCTCCCCCCTCTCACGTGCTTTGGAGACGGGAAAGGCCATCCAAGCCGCCTGCGGTGGGATCCCTCTCATCACCGACGACCACATCCGTGAGATCGACTTCGGGGACAACGAGGGGAGGGACACCCGCGACCCCGACTTCCAGGCCGAGAAGCGGGTCTTCCCCCGCCGCCACCCGGGCGGGGAGTCCATGCTGGGGTTCACCCACCGCATCTACGGCTTCCTGGAGGACATCCGCGCCCGTTACCCCGACAAGGTCATTCTGCTGGCCTGCCACAACGGCATCTGCCGTACCGCCCATTCCTACTTCAACGACATGACCAACGAGGAGTTCATGAGCTACGTCGTCAAGAACGCCGCGGTCAGCATCTACGAATTTTGAGGAGACACCGACATGAAACGACTTTTGATGATCGCCCTGCTAGCGGCCGCCATGCTTCTGCTCTTCGCGGCCTGTGACGCCAAGGACCCTGCCGATACCCCCGCCGAGGATACCACAGTAGCGGCAGAGGTCACCGATGCACCCACCGAGACCCACACCGAGACACCCACCGAAGCTCCCACCGAGCCCGAGACCGAGGAGGAGACTACCGTGAAGGTCATCTACGAGACAGTTCAAAATCCCGTCGCTCCTTCGGGCGCCGATCCCTGGATCACCCGCCACGGGGATAAGTACTACTACTGCTACTCCAGCCCCGTCTGGTTCTTCGGCGGCGTGGGCGTGAACGAGATTCCCTCCCTTGACAAGGTCACCACCGAGGGGGGCAGTCAGGTCTACGTGGCCCCCGCCGAGGAGGGAGCCGACCTGTCCCACTCCTTCAACTACTGGGCTCCCGAGCTGCACTACATCCAGGGGGAATGGTACATCTACCTGGCCTGCGACGACGGCAACAACGAGACCCACCGTATGTACGTCCTGAAGGGTACCACCCAGAACCCCACCGATCCCTTCGAGTACGTGGGACAGATCACCGACCCCACCAATAAGTGGGCCATCGACGGCTCGGTGGTGGAGATCAAGGGTGAGCTGTACTTCATCTGGTCAGGCTGGGAGGGTGACGTCAACGTGGCCCAGCACATCTACATCGCCCATATGAGTAACCCCTGGACCATCGACAGCGAGCGGGTCATGCTCTCCACCCCCGAGTACGCCTGGGAGAAGAACGGCGAGCCCCTCATCAACGAGGGCCCCACCGCCCTGTATCACGGCGATAAGACCTTCATTGTGTATTCCGCCTCGGGTAGCTGGCTGGACGACTACTGCCTGGGTATGCTGACCCTCACGGGTGATGACCCCATGGACCCCGCCAGCTGGAAGAAGTCGGAGTCTCCCGTGTTTGAGAAGCGCTTCGGCACCTGCTTCGGCCCCGGCCACGCCTCCTTTACCACCGCCGTGGACGGCAGTCTCTGGATGGTCTACCACGGCAATCTCCAGTCCGGCACCGGCTGGGAGGGCCGCTCCATCTGGATCGCCCCCGTGACCTTCGACAAGGACGGCAACCCCGATTTCGGCAAGCCCCAGAAGGAGGTTCAGTTCCCCGTGCGGGTGGAGACCGAGTGATTATGGTTTATCGGGCTGAAGCCCGATAAACCGTAATGGTGAAATACGCCTGCGGCGTGTGAAATGCTCGCAAGCGAGCGTGAAATACGCGCTACGCGCGTGTGAAATTCGTCCTTACGGACAAGTTGAGCTCCATTCTGATCGAAAATAGAGACTCGCAGGGCTTCCTTCCTTCTCCGCTACCGTGGATGGGAGTGTCCGGATGATCTACCGCGGCAACCGGATTTCGGACACAGGCCGGGACGGCCGCTCGGTCCGGATCGCCCCGTGGCCTTTGACGACAGCGGTACCCCCGACTTCGGCCAACCCGAGCCCGAGGTGCTGTTCCCCGTTCCTAAGAATTGAACTCGCGCGAATCGTATATGAAGTCCGCAAGGACACGATCAGAGATTCTTTCAAAATCCATACAGAAAGGAACCCTCCATGAAAAAGCTCCACCTCATCTCCAACGCCCACCTCGACCCCATCTGGCAATGGGAATGGGAGGAGGGCGCGGCCTCGGCGCTGTCCACCTTCCGTTGCGCCGCCCGCTTCTGCCGTGAGTTCGACGGCTATATCTTCTGTCATAACGAGTCCCTCATCTACCGCTGGGTGGAGGAGTACGAGCCCGCCCTGTTCGCCGAGATCCAAGAGCTGGTGAAGCTGGGCAAGTGGCACATCATGGGCGGCTGGCACGTCCAGCCCGATTGCAATATGCCCTCGGGCGAGGGCTTTGCCCGCCAGGTCACCGAGGGCCGCCGCTACTTCGCCGAGAAGTTCGGCAAGGAGCCTACCACCGCCATCAACTTCGACCCCTTCGGCCACACCAGAGGCCTGGTGCAGATCCTGGCCAAGTCGGGCTACGATTCCTACCTCTTCTGCCGTCCCGATCCCGGTAACTGCGCCCTCCCCTCCGAGACCTTCACCTGGGTGGGCTACGACGGCTCCACCGTTATGGGCCAGCGGGCCCACGAGGGCTACAGCTCTTCCCTGGGCCGCTCCATGGAAAAGGTCCGCGCCTGCGAGAACCGCGACGTAGGGAACGGCCTGGGCTTCGTCCTCTGGGGCGTGGGCAACCACGGCGGAGGCCCCTCCCGCGAGGATATCCGCGCTCTCAACGACTACATCAAGGAGAGCGCCGAGAAGGGAGTTGAGGTCATCCACTCCACCCCCGAAAACTACTTCTCCGACGTCAAGGAGTTCGGCGTAGACCTCCCCCGCCACGAGGCCGATATCAACCTTTGGGCCCCCGGCTGCTACACCAGCCAGGTCCGCCTCAAGCAGAAGTACCGCCAGACCGAGAATATGCTCTTCTCCACCGAGAAGATGTACACCCAAGCGGTCAGCATGGGCAAGGCCGCCTACCCCGAAAAGGAGTTCGGGGAGGTGCTGTACGATATGCTGACGGTGCAGTTCCACGACGTGCTCCCCGGCTCCTCGGTCCTCCCCGCCGAGGAGATGGCCCTCCGCATGATGGATCACGCCCTGGAGATCCTCTCCCGCCTCCGTATGCGGGCCTTCATGGCCCTGTCCGAGGGGGAGCCCGAGGCACCCACCGGCGAGATCCCCGTGCTGGTCTACAATCCCCACCCCTATCCCGTCACCGAGGACATTACCTGCGAGTTCATGCTGGCGGACCAGAACTGGACGGGAACCTTCCATAACCCCGTGGCCTACCGCGACGGCGTGAAGCTCCCCTCCCAGTGCGAGAAGGAGTACTCCAACATCCCCCTGGATTGGCGCAAGCGGGTGGTCTTCCGCGCCGAGCTGGCTCCCATGGCCATGAACCGCTTCGACTGCAAGATCGAGGCGCTGGACAAGAAGCCCGTGGGGGACCCCGTAGCCCTCTTCGGCGACGACCCCGCGGTCATGCTGTTCATCACCCCCCACATGGCGGTGGAGATCAACCGCAAAACGGGTCTCATTGACCGCCTCACCGCAGGCGGAAAGACCTACCTCGGCAAGGACTCCTGCGCCATCGATGTCATGCAGGACCGCCACGACGCCTGGGGCATGACCTTCCGCGAGTGGCGGGACAAGATCGGCCGCTTCACCCTGCTCTCGGAGGAGGAGGGAACCAAGTTCTCGGATCAGAATGCCACCATCCCCTCCGTCCGCATCATTGAGGACGGCCCCGTCCGCACCGTGGTGGAGGCGGTCTTCGGCTACGAGGGCTCCCGCGCCCGCGTGTGGTATAAGCTCTCCAAGCAGGCCCCCATCATCGATGTGGATATCCGCGTGGTCAACCAGGAGAAGCGCAAGCTCTTCAAGCTGGGTCTGACCCCCGCCAATCCCAACTGTACCCCCACCCTGGAGGTAGCCTTCGGCGAGGAGCCCATGAAGACCGACGGTGTGGAGAACGTGGGCCACAAGTACATCACGGTCACCTCTCCCCACGGCGGACGGCTGAATATTCTCAACCGCGGTATCTACGGCTCGTCCTGGGATAACGGCACCATCTACCTCACCCTTCTCCACAGCCCCGGCTATACGACACATCCCCTGGGCGACCGCCCCACCCTCCCCTCCGACCGTCATGCCGACTACATGGAGCAGGGGGAGCGGGACTTCGCCATCCGCCTCATCGCGGGAGACGTGACCGATACGGATACCGCCCGTGATGCCCTGGCCTTCAACGAGACCCCCATTGCGGTCAATATCTTCC
>JAGAIH010000038.1 GCA_017626655.1 Clostridia bacterium
ATGGCGACGATGTTGATGCCGTACGTGCGGCGGAGGTTCAGCTCCAGAAGGCTCTTGCCCACCCACTCGGGCTGGACGCTGACCTCCACCATGGAGACGTCGCGGGAGATCTCCAGAAGGTCCACAAAGCCCGCCGAGAGAAGGTTCTTGGCCATGCGTACCCCCGATTCGGTCTCGGGGAACACCACCTGGTCCGCGCCTACGCGGGAGAGAATCTTTTGGTGCATTTCGTTGGCGCACTTGACGATGACGGTCTTCACCCCCAGCTCCTTGCAGAGCATAGTGGCCATGACCGTGGCCTCCAGGGAGCCTGCCATGGCGATGATGACGGTGTCGAAGCTGCCGATATCCAGCTGGCGGAGGACGTCTCCGTCGGTGACGTCGGCGCACTTGCAGAGGGGGATCTCGGCGGTAAGAGAATTGACGATGGACTCGCTCTGGTCGACGGCCAGCACCTCGGCGCCTCCCGCTACCAGCTCGCGGGCCACCGCCAGGCCATAGCGGCCCAGACCGAATACGGCGTATGATTGTTTCAGACTCATGGTATTCTCCTTTTCTGTCAGCCGACGCTGACCTGCTCGATGGGGTTCTTGACGGCGTTGGTGACCTTGCGGCGGGTGCCGAAGGCGATGGCCAGGGAGATGGGACCGACGCGTCCCAGGTACATGGTGACGGCGATGGTGAGCTTCCCTGCCGTCGTGAGGAGGGGGGTAAGGTCGCGGGAGAGGCCCACGGTAGCGGTAGCGGAGACGGTCTCGTAGAGGATATCCGTCAGGCTCCCGTCGGGGGTGAGAACCGCCAGGATCACGGTGGAGAGGGCGGCGATCAGGAAGGACGTACCCGCCACGGCGACGGATCTCCGCAGGGCATCGTCGGGGATGCGGCGGTTGAACAGGGCCACCTCGTCGCGGCCCTTGACGGTGCTGGCGGCATAGGCAACCAGGATCAAGAGGGTCACGGTCTTGATACCGCCTGCGGTGCCTACGGGGGAGCCGCCGACGAACATGAGGACCAGGCAGACGGCGGTGGAGGCGGGGGTCAGGTCGGCTTGGCTCACTGTCATGAAGCCCGCTGTACGGGTGGTGACCGACTGGAAGAAGGCGGCCTGGAGCTTGCCGAAGAAGCCCATGTCCCCCATGGTGGCGGGATTATTGTACTCGCAGAGGAGGATGATGGCCGCGCCGCCCAGAAGGAGTACGGCGGTGGCGGTAAGGGCCAGCTTTGAGTGGAGAGTCAAGTGGGAGAGGGCGCGGAGGCTTCTTCGCTCCCACGCCAGGCGGATCACCCGCAGGACGTCCCACCAGACGATGAAGCCCAGGCCGCCCAGGATGATGAGGGCGGAGGTGACGCCGTTGATGATGGGGTTTCCGGCGTAGTCACAGAGGCTGTTCTCCCCGATGATATCCATGCCCGCGTTGCAGAAGGCGGAGACGGCGTTGAAGACCGAGATCCAGATGCCCTTCGCGCCGAACTCGGGGACGAAGACGGTCATGTAGAGGAGGGCGCCCGCCAGCTCCACGGTGAGGGTGCCGATCAGGACTTTTTTGAGGAAGTCCGAGAGGCCCGAGAGGGTGTTCAGATTGAACGCATCCCGAAGCAGGAGGCGGTCGGAAAGACCCATGCGGCGGTGGAGGGCCAGCATGACTCCCGCCATGACGGTGATGATGCCCAGGCCGCCTACCTGGATGAGGATGAGGATGACGATCTGACCGAACAGGCTCCAGGCCGTAGCGGTGGGGAGGGTGACCAGGCCCGTGACGCAGGTGGCGGTGGTGGCGGTGAAGAGGGCGTCGATATAGGGGACGGCCTCGCCGTCCTTCGCGGCAAAGGGGAGGGAGAGGAGGAGGCTTCCCAGCAGGATCACCGCCAGAAAGCTCAGCATGATGATCTGGGTGGTGGATAGAGTAAAGCGGGGCTTGCGGGTCATGGGGCGGGCCTCCTTTCGTGGTTGCTGGGTTTAGTATAGCATAAAACTGCGGTGCTGTCATTGTTTTGGGGATATTTTGGGTGGGGGAGGGTTTTAAATTTGAGTTTGTCGGGGTGTTTCGGTTGGCACAAACACCTGTAGG
>JAGAIH010000349.1 GCA_017626655.1 Clostridia bacterium
GGACAAGTTGCACCGATTCAGCATTTCAATATCCATCCCCAACCACAGAGCAAAGAATATACTTAATGTCCCGTCATGGGAAACAATGATGATATTCTCCTTTGTCGGAGTCACGACCTTCTCCATAAACTCCGCAACGCGGAGGGCTACTTCCCTCTTGGTCTCGGCGTTAGCAAAAACCCGTCCGTCAACGGCTTCCGCCCAATCCTTCGTGCCCGGCCACACGGGGCAGGTGTTATTTTCCTTCGCCCACTGCTTGGTCTTTCCGTTGGCTTCACCCAAATCGAATTCCCGAAGAAACGGTGTGTATTGCGGCTCGATGTGCAGGTAAGAGGACAGGATTTCGGCTGTATGCTTGGTTCGGCGCAAATCCGAGGAATAGAATACATAGGGCTCGTCCCCGATTTCACGCAACAGATTCTGTCCGATCCTGTGCGCTTGGGCTATACCGCGATCGGTCAGATCCCATTCACCGAGAGAACCGATCATGCCATTGGTGTGTTGCTCTGACTGTGGGTGTTGAACCGTAATAATCTTTTTCATTACTTGACCCTCATCCCCGCGATCCTCTCGGCATCCGGCGTCACGTAAGCCGTCCAATTCGTATGATAAGTCACGAATCCCGGCTTGGCTCCCGGCACCTTGCGGACGTGGCGGACCAGGAGGTAGTCCACGGGGATCTGGGCACCGCCCGCGGCCTTGGAGTAGTGGGCGGCGATGGAGGCGGCGTCGGTGAAGTCCTGCGCGTCGGGCTCCTCGCCGTTCGTCACCATGACCACGTGGGAGCCGGGGACGCCTTTCGCGTGGAACCAGTAGTCGTTTCGGTCGGCCAGCTTGTGGGTGATGTGCTCGTTTTGCAGGTTGTTCTTGCCGCAGTACACCAGGTAGCCGTTGGTGGTCTTGAATTTGGCCACGGTGGGGGCGGGCTGCTTCTTGGGGGCGGCGTAGCCCTTCATGCGGGAGGCGTAGCCGGATCGGTAGAGCTCGTCGCGGATCTCGGCCAGATCGTTGGCTGTCTCGGCGCGGGTGAGGGCGTCGAAGACCGTGTAGATGTAGGCCAGCTCGGCTTCACCCAGCTCGATCTGCTTGGCCAGCTCCACCTTGGCGTTGCGGGCCTTGGTGTACTTCTTGTAGTACCGCTGGGCGTTGGCCGAGGGGGTCAGGCGCTCGTCCAGGTCGATGATGACGGTGCCGTATTCCTCCTTTTCTTCGTCCCAGACCTCGTAGTCGGTGATCTCGGCCTGCTTCATGCCGCGGGTGAGCTGCCAGAGGTTGGCGGTGATCATGTCGCCGTACTTCTTGTAGACCTCGGCCTTTTCGCAGTCTTGAAGCTCGCCTCGCTGGATGTCCAGCTTCTTCTTGATGCGGCTCTCGGCGTTGGTCAGCAGGCGCAGGACGTCGGCGGCTCGCTGACGGATGCGGGATTCCTTGTCGCGGGTCTCGAAGTAGGCGTCCAGCATGGCCGAGGCGGACTCAAAGGGGCGGGTCTCGATGGGGGACTGATACTGGGTCAGGGGGCAGAAGGCGTACTCCACGGCGTTCTGTCCATCGTAGACCATGGTGGGGGCGTAGTTCCCTTCCTTGATCCGCGAGATGACCGCGTCAAAGCCCCGCCAGGCCTCCTCTGCGGTGGCGTAGCGGACGGGGGTGTCTGTATGGCGGGTGGCGATAGTGACCATCTCACGGGCGACGGTGGCCGAGATACCCATGAACCGAGAGAGGATGAACTTATCCAGGGGCTTTTCGGGGTTCTCGGCGTTGTACAGCTCGGTGAAGCGGTCGAAATCCACCTCCAAAGGGTTGTCCTTATCCTGGGGCGGGGGCAGCTCGTAGCGCATACCGGGGAGGACCTGGCGTTGGGCGGAGGTGGTGAAGTCGATGGTCTTCAGAGCCGAGATGATCTTACCGTCCCCGTCGGTGAAGATGAGGTTACTGTACTTGCCCATGATTTCGGCCACGATGCGGCGGGTACAGGCAAAGCCCATCTCGTCGCGGGTGTCGAACTCCAGGGTGACCACCCGCTCAAAGCCCTCCTGGCGGATATCGGCCAGGCGGGCGCCCGTGAGGTGCTTGCGGAGGAGCATACAGAACATGGGGGCTTGGGCGGGGTTCTCACGGGCCAGGTCGGTGAAACCGATGCGGGGACCCGCTCCCGCGTTGATGAGCAGCCGCTTGCCCCCCTCGGTGGAGCGGAGCTGGAGGATGATCTCGTCCCTTTCGGGCTGCATGACTTTTTCAATTCTGCCGCCGAGGGCTACGGTGCGGATTTCATGCACCATGCAGGCGAGCATACCGGCGTCGAAGGCCATTGTGATGGTTCCTTTCAAAGGGAGATATTGGTAAATGGGGTTTATTGGTCTGACGGAACAAAATGCCCGGCTTCTCGCGATGACTCCCCCACCCGCTTCGCGGGAGCCCCCTCGAGGAGGGAGCCTCTTACCTAAACCCGCGGAAATTCGTTACCCGATAAGTGATTTTGCCCCGCGCCCCAAGGCTCCCTCCCCGAGGGGGCTCCGCCCGCAGGCGGTGGGGGAGTTTACCGCCATA
>JAGAIH010000350.1 GCA_017626655.1 Clostridia bacterium
AAAATGGGCTATATATGGTACAATATAGACTATAAATAGGCTCGTCTATTTAAAACACATGAAGAGAGGTAAAAAAATGAATTTTCTCAAAAAGATGCAAGTAGTCATTTTATTTGTGTTGGGTATGCTTGTGATGATTTCGACGATATCCTGTCACGTTGATCCGTCAATAATTGAAAAGGAGTCGCATGGGACAGATTTCAAGCAGGATATGAACGAAGATATGAATGAAGCTTCGGAAGAAGGTACGAGATTGGAGACAAAAACAGAAGGAGAACCGGATGAATTTCCGACGACAAGAGTGGAGGAAATTCTCGATCAAACGGGGATTACGGTTGATTGGGAAGGAAATATTTTTTCACTGGAAGGAGTCGATCCCTCCTCGGTCAACGGATCATATGTGTTTAAGGAAGAACCGGATTCGGAAGGTGATTATGATGCCGAAGAAATCATCCTTTGGGATGGTACATATATTCACATGTGGCATGAGGTAATACCTACTTCTTATGTCGATCATCCTGTTTTTTCTGACAGCCATATTGGCGATAAAGGGTATTACATTTTGAGAGACAATGGAACCCTGACCTTAATTGAGGAGAATGGGGATCAAATCCAAACGAAGGCATTCTATTACTTCGAGGATGGTGATCTTGTAATTGAATATTACGGAGCAGGGTGGGAAATTACGAAGAAAGTATACGTAAAGCAATAAACGGCAACAGAAGGGGCGGTATTCCGTCCCTTCCTTTTTGAATTCCTTTGCTTTTTTCACGAGTTTTTCCCCCACCCTTGACATATCCCCAAAACAATGGTATAATAATAAAATAGATACCTATACCACAGAAACGGAGTTCCCACCATGAAAAAGCTCCTTTGCATAGACGGCAACAGCATCCTCAACCGCTCCTTCTACGGCATCCGCCTGCTGACCACCAAGGACGGCTTTCCCACCAACGCCCTGTACGGTCTGGTGGGCGTCATCAGCCGCGAGCTGGAGACCCTGAAGCCCGACTACGCCGCCATCGCCTACGACCTGAAGGCACCCACCTTCCGCCATCAGATGTACGCCGACTACAAGGCAGGCCGCCACGCCATGCCCGACGAGCTTCGCGCCCAGATGCCCGTGTCCCGGGAGTTCGCCGAGATGCTGGGCCTCCACATCCTGGATAGGGAGGGCTATGAGGCCGACGATATCCTGGGGACCCTGGCCGCCATGGCCGAGGCCGACCCCGAGGACTGCATGGCCTACCTCCTCACGGGCGACAAGGACTCCCTCCAGCTCATCTCCCCCCGCGTCCACGTCCTCCTGGCGGGCAACAACGCCACCACCGACATGGATGAAGCCGCTTTCATGGAGCGGTACGGCGTCCGCCCCGACCAATTCGTGGATGTCAAGGCCCTCATGGGCGACAGTTCGGACAACATCCCCGGCGTCCTGGGCATCGGCGAGAAGACAGCCTTGAAGCTCATCTCCGAGTTCGGCTCCCTGGACGGCATCTATGAGCAATTGGAGACCGCCAAGCACACCCCCTCGGTACGCAAAAAGCTCACCGAAGGGAAGGACAGCGCCTATATGTCCCAGACCCTGGCCCGTATCTGCCGTGAGGTCCCCCTGGGCCTGACCCTGGAGGATATCCGCACCACCCCCATGGACAAGCCCCGCGCCCGCGAGCTGTTCTTGAAGTACGAGTTCTCGGGCTTCATCAAGCGGTTCGGACTCACCGAGGAGACCGTAGCGGCACAGCCCACCCTCTTCGACACCGCCGATCTCCCGCGGGAGGAAGCCCCCGCCGCTCCCGCAAGTCCTGCCGCTCCCGTGGAGGAGACCTCCGAGACCGTCACCCCCGCCGCCCTCGCCGCCCTCCCCCTCGGCCGCGACGCCGTAGCCTACGAGAACGGCACCCTCACCCTCTGCAAGGAAGGGAAGCTCTATACCTGCCCCGTGGGCGATCTCACCCCCGAGACCGCCGACGCCATCCGCGCATTTCTCACCAAGGACGGCATCACCACCGTCACCTACGACGCCAAGAACCTCTACCACCGCATGACCGCCGACGGTCTCCCCTTCTGCTCGGTGGACTTCGATATCATGCTGGCCGCCTACGCCCTCAATTCGGGCCTGGGGAGCTTCGATCTCGATCGCATCGCCGTGACCTATCTGGGCAACACGCCCCCCGCCGAGGCCATCCGTTGCTATGAGGCTCTGTGCGATGCCCTCACCGAGCAACTCACCGCCACCGAGCAGTGGAGTGTCTTCCGAGACATGGAGATGCCCCTAGCCGCTGTCCTCTTTGACATGGAGCGCATCGGCTTCAAGGTGGATCGGGAGTCCATCTACCAGTACGGCCTGGTGCTGGACACCTACGCCGCCGATCTGGAATCTCGCATCTTCACCTACGCGGGGAAGCCCTTCAACATCAATTCCCCCA
>JAGAIH010000039.1 GCA_017626655.1 Clostridia bacterium
CGTCCGTGAGGCTACCGCGAAAAACGGCCTCCGCTACCTCCGCGCCCCCTCCCTCCCCGGGAGCTACGCCCCAAGAGACGCGGGCCGCGCCATCGCCGAGTGTATCCTCGGTATGATCGCCCAACGCCACAGCCCGGACGGAATCAGCAGGGAAGGAGGTACCCCCACATGATCGGCTACGCCCTCTGCGGCTCCTTCTGCACCCTGTCAAGATCGGTGGAGGTGTTGACCCAACTGAAAGAGAAGGGCTACGACGTCCTCCCCATCATGAGCGAGATCGCCGCCGCCACCGACACCCGCTTCGGAAAAGCCGCCGACTTCATGGACCGCATCGAATCCATCTGCGGCCGTCCCATCATCCGCACCGTCCCCGAGGCCGAGCCCCTGGGCCCCGCCCGCCCTCTGGAGGCTCTGGTCATCTGCCCCTGCACCGGCAACACCCTGGCCAAACTGGCCAACGGCATCACCGACACCCCCGTCTGCATGGCCACCAAGGCCCACCTCCGCTCCGACCGCCCCCTCCTCATCACCCTGGCCTCCAACGACGCCATGTCTGCCAACCTCCGCAATATCGGCACCCTCCTCTCCCGCAAGAGCGTGTATTTCACCCCCATGGTGCAGGACGATCCCGTGTCCAAGCCCCACTCCCTGGTGGCGGATTTCTCTCTGGTGCCCGAGGCATTGGAAGCGGCTTTTGAAGGGAGGCAGATGAGGCCGGTTTTCATATAAAACATGGACTATTTCCTCATACCACCTATCATATTATTTAACTAGAAAAGTAAATGTCACAAACTCAAAAGGACGGTACCTTATTCGGTAACCGTCCTTTTTTAAGCAAATTTGAAATCTATTTGTTATGACCTTCTCGATATCGCATCCTCAATGCGTTTCATGAGGTGACTGGGAGGAATATCCAATGCCTCCGCTATTTTGAAAAAAGTGTCTATTGTAGGTTTGCGCTGTCCTCTCTCTATAGCACTTAAATGCGTTCGCCCTATGCCTGCAAGTCCACTGACAATCTCTTGCGATAAACCTTTTTCTTCACGACATACCTTTATGACCGTGCCTACAATGGTTGCATTTAACATGAGGAACTCCTTTTTTCTTGATTATACATTACTAATTCATCAAAAATGAATACAAATGTTGACAAATGAAAACAAATGTGTTATAATGTGTGGTAGGGAGACGAAGATAACTTTTATATTTGAAAGGAGATTATGATGGTCACTACGAAAAGAATCATTTCCATTTTAATGACTTTTACTTTGTTATTTGGTATGTTTTCGGCTTTAGCAATAAATGTATCTGCCGCATCATCCTCAAAGGTTTCAGTTGTTAGCTCGTATGACAGTTCCAAACGTTCGAATACATTCTACATCAATGGAAAGTTCTGGTCAGCTAGGAAAATTACTATAAAGAGTGATGTTGTATTAAAGACTGGAACGGCTAAAGCAACTATTAATAGCGATCTTTGGGAACTCGCACGCTTCAATATCACCGTAAAAGATAAAAATGGTAATGTGATTGCTACCTATAACAACAAGACAATGGGGTTTAGCTTTAGCTTGCCTAAATGGAGTACACAACAATACACCATTTGCATAACCAGTAGTTTTGCATCGGTTCGTTCGGTAACAGCACTTGAACGGTCAAACGCAGCCGTCTATGGTAGATACTATTTGAACTATTAATTTTTAATCGGTCTGGTACCTTCCGTAAGACTTAGTTACCAATCCCCGGTATCTTCGTCTCCTCTTCTCTATGATTTCCTCGAGAGTTATATGGTAGCCGTTAATAACCTATACCTTTAAGTTTGTTTCAATATACCTCCGCATATTAACAAAAAATTCATACAATTTTCCCCGAAATGTGCTATAATAAAGGCACTATATGTGTAAGAGGGCGAACTGTACCCTCCGCACAAAAATAATTCATCGTACATACTCGGAGGTAGCTATGGCAGAACTGAAAATGCTTGCGATCGACCTCGGCGCGTCCAGCGGCAGAGGCATCGTCGGTTCCTTTGACGGAGAAAAGCTCACCCTGCGTGAGAATCACCGCTTCTCCAACGATCCCATGTTCGTGAACGGCCGTTTCACCTGGGATATCCTGCGGATCTATTTTGAGATCAAGAACTCCATCACCAAGACCGTCATCGACGGCGACAACGTTACCTCCATGGGTATCGACACCTGGGGCGTGGACTACGGTCTGATCGACAAGAACGGCCGCCTCATGGCTAACCCCACCCACTACCGCGACACC
>JAGAIH010000351.1 GCA_017626655.1 Clostridia bacterium
ACGAGCATTACGGTTCCAGACAGCATGACGAGCATTGGTGATTCTGCGTTTTACGGTTGTAGCAGCCTGACGAGCATTACGATTCCAGACAGCGTGACGAGTATTGGTAATTCTGCGTTCTCCGGTTGCAGTAGCCTGACGAGCATTACGGTTCCAGACAGCATGACGAGCATTGGTGATTCTGCGTTTTACGGTTGTAGCAGCCTGACGAGCATTACGATTCCAGACAGCGTGACGAGTATTGGTAATTCTGCGTTTTACGGTTGTAGCAGCCTGACGAGCATTACGGTTCCAGATAGCGTGACGAGTATTGGTAATTCTGCGTTTTACGGTTGCAGCAGCCTGACGAGCATCACAATTCCCGATAGTGTCTTGAGTATTGGCAAGTCTGCATTCTACGATACGGCCTATTATTATGATTCTGCTAATTGGATTGACGGAGTATTATATGTCGACAACCATCTCATCGGAGTTTCTGAGGATTCCACTTACATGGACATTAGAGAAGGAGTTATAAATATTGCGAAGGGTGTCTTTAACCGATGTTATTTGTTGAAAAAAGCGACGATATTTGGTGATAACGCTGGGATACTTTCATCAGTAACGAATCTTGAAACATTGGTTATTACTGAAATGCCTAAAAAATATATTTATCAATATTTTGGCAACTCACCCACTAACATACCCCTCACTTTGAAATCCATTGTTCTTGGCAAGGATGTTCAGATGCGTTCTGGGGCTTTTAAGGAAATCACCGGCATCACTATTTATGTTGAAGCCAACGAGGAAGATGTCCGTTGGGACGAAAACTTCCCAGGTTGGAATAACGACAATAAGGTGGTTTATGGAGACAATTGGATCAATGTGAAATTTTACACAGAAAGTAATAGTCTTTTAAAAGAAATGGTAGTTTTGAAGCATCAAGTTATTCGTTATCCTTACTACAAAGATTACTGCGATGAGCAATATCGTTATTTATGGTTGGGATTTGATCTTAATGGTGACGGTAACATAGACAGCATTCCCGCAACATCTCCGATTGATATTTCTGCTACTGTGATTTATCAGAAAGAGTTCCTTTGTGTTCAAGATGGTCATAGAGCCGGAGCCGAAGCAGATTGCCTGAACGACCAGATTTGTTTTGCTTGCGGCATTGTCCTGTCCGAAAAGCTGGGTCACGATTACAAGGCTGTGGTAACGCCGCCCACTTGTACCAAGAATGGGTACATCACTCACACTTGCTCTCGTTGTGCCGACAGCTACACCGACAGTGAGATCGTAGCTCCTGGCCACCACGACTACAAGACCGTAGTTACCGCTCCCACTTGTACTGCCGAGGGTTACACCACTCATACCTGTAGCCGTTGCGGTGATACCTACACCGACAGCGAAACCGAGGCCCTTGGTCACAACTACAAGGCCGTGGTTACTGCTCCCACTTGTACCACGAAGGGGTATACGACTCATATCTGTAACCGTTGCGGAGACACCTACACCGACAGCATCACCGCGGCCCTTGGCCACAAGCCCGGTGCTGAGGCCGATTGCCAAAAACACCAGACTTGTACTGTATGTGGTAAGGTTCTGGCAGGGAAGCTTGGGCACGATTACGTAGCTGTAGTTACCGATCCCACTTGCACCGAGAAGGGTTACACCACTCACACCTGTTCCCGTTGCGGTGATACCTACACTGACAGCGAGGTTGAAGCGCTGGACCATGATTACGCGGCTGTAGTTACCGATCCCACTTGCACCGAGGTTGGCTACACCACCCACACCTGTTCCCGTTGCGGTGATACCTACACTGATAGCGAGGTTGATGCACTCGGTCACAAGCCCGGTGCTGAGGCCGACTGTCTGAACGATCAGGATTGTACCGTCTGCGGCGAGGTTCTGGTAGGGAAGCTTGGGCACGATTACGCGGCTGTAGTTACCGATCCCACTTGCACAGAGAAGGGTTACACCACTTACACCTGTTCCCGTTGCGGTGATACCTACACCGACAGCGAGACCGAGGCACTTGGCCACAAGCCCAGTGAATGGATCGTAGATGCCGAACCTGCCCCCGGGGTGGTGGGTAGCAAGCACATCGAGTGTGCGATTTGCGGCGAGAAGCTTGAAACGGCCGTCATCGAGGCTCTGCCTGTGGAAACAGAACCCGAAACGGAAACAAGTCTGGAAACTGAAGCTCCCACGGAGTCCGACCCGAAACAAGAAGACCCCAAGGGCTCCAACGGATGCTTCGGCGTTGTGAACGCGGACGTATTCTGTCTTATTATCCTGATGTCGTTCGCTTCTTTACTCTTTATGAAGCGCAGAAAAGAAAACTACTAACAAAACATGCCATCACCTTGTACTTGCTGCTACAAGGTGATGGCAAAAGGCAAATGAGATGGGTCGTTTTACGTTTCACCCCCTCCGCCAGTAAGAACCTAAAACGAACACATGGCATGGCCTGTTGTTTGTCTTAGGTTCTTCTTTTTTTACTCTTTTACCCGTAAGGCTTATAGGTGCTTCCAAGTGCCGTCTATGCCCTCAGAATTGTCTATACAGCTTGTTTCACACGATCCATATCTCGACATCGAAATTTTCCTGCCGCCCCGTATAAACAAAACAGCCCCGACTTTCATCGGGACTGTTCCGCGTAGGCTTATGGAAAAATATCTCTATTCTGTCATCATACATGACGATTTCCTTCACGAGATAGTTAATGAGCATCTGGGCTTCAAGAGCCAAGGCCTCCTTGTAGTAAGCGCGGATCTGTTCTTCGGATACCCGCACCGCGTTCTTGCTCTTCTCTATGATGATCTGCTTGTTCAGTTCCTCTTGTCTTGCCTCAAGCTCTTTTAAGCGTTTGGTGGTCGTGTTCGTGATGACACCCCGCTCGATGGCCGCCATGACGGTTTCAATGAAGGTTTCGACCTGCCTCTGTTCACGTAGCAGGACGTTCAGCATGGAATGCTCCGAAAAGAAACGACTTGAATTATTCAAATTTTTGTGGTATAATAAAACCGATATGCAAGAAAATTCATAGGGAGGAGGACTTGTATATGAATATTCTACATATGAAGTACGCGGTCGAGGTTGCGAGACTTGGATCGCTGAATAAAGCAGCGGAAACGCTGATGATCGCGCAACCAAATATCAGCCGATCGATCAAAGAGCTTGAAGCCGATCTTGGAATTACCATATTCCAACGAAGCGCAAAGGGAATGGTTCTGACTCCCGATGGCGAGGAGTTTATGGATTATGCGCGGGATATTCTTCACCGTATCGATAAGATCGAGCAGTCCTACCGTGACGGCTCCCATAAAAAGCGTAAGTTTTCGATCTCCGTTCCCCGTGCGTGCTACATCTCCGCCGCCATGGCGGAATTCTCCAAAAACATCGGTGATACGCCCGTAGAAATATACTACAAGGAAACCAACTCCAAAAAGACCATAAAAAAGCTTTTGGAAAACGAATACAAGCTCGGCATCATTCGTTACTCGGATAACTATGATAAGTATTACAAGGATATGCTGGAGGAAAAAGGGCTTTCTTATGAGCTTGTGGCTGAGTTCTCCTACGTGCTTATTATGAGCCGGGATAATCCTCTCGCGGAAAAGGAAACGATCACGTATGAGGATCTTTCCGATTACATCGAGATAGCGCACGCGGATCCTTACGTTCCCACGCTCTCTATGTCCAAGGTGTTCCGCGAGGAGCTTCCCGACAAAGTCAATCAAAGAATATTTGTCTTTGAACGAGCAAGTCAGTTCGATTTGCTCTCTGAAAACCCCAGGACCTTTATGTGGGTATCGCCTGCCTCACAGCAGATACTGGACAGATATCATCTTGTTCAGCGTGTGTGCGAGGGCAATAAAAAGGTATACAGAGACGTACTGATCTATCATAAAGGATATAAGCTTACAAAGCTCGACAAGGACTTCATTACCGCGCTTTGCAACGCAAGAAGGAACTTTATTAAGTGATAATTTTTTAGCAATTACATAGAATGCATAAGCAGATTCGTCAAATTGATGAATCTGCTTATTTTTATTGATATGCTCCATATCGATTCTTGATATATCGATACGCATAATACCGATATAACATTTTAATTATTCCCAAAATCGGTGATCTGTGATAGAATAATCACGATCAAAAAAGGGAGGTGGCAAATGAACGGTTATTCGATCCCGAAGGCGACGCTCGGACGGCTTCCGCAGTATCTTGCCTATTTGAGAAGCTTACCCGAAATGCGCCACACCATATCGGCGACCGCCATCGCCAAGGCGTTATCCCTGGGCGACGTTCAGGTCCGTAAGGATCTTGCGGCTGTCTCGGGGGCGGGCAAGCCCAAGATCGGCTATGAAACCGATCAACTGATTACCGACATTGAAAGCCATCTCGGGTGTGAACGGCTGACAAACGCGGTTCTTGTGGGAGCAGGAAAGCTTGGTACAGCACTTCTTGATTACGACGGCTTCGAGGATTTCGGAGTGAAGATCATTGCAGGCTTTGACTGTAACGAAACGACACTCAAGAAAGGCGCAAAAGAAATTCTGCCCATCAGAGATATCGGTGC
>JAGAIH010000352.1 GCA_017626655.1 Clostridia bacterium
GGCGCGGGCGGCGGCCACGGTGGGACGGTCGGCGGCGGTAATCCCCGCCTCCTCCATGAGCAGCTCGATCTTTTGCAGCTCGGCCTTTTCGGCGTTCCCCTTGCAGTGGGCGCAGGCGGTCTTGTAGTAGCGGCGGAGGATCTCCTGCTTGGAGGCCTCGCAGACAGCCCCGTCGTCGTAGATGGCGTTGCCCGCCTGGTTGACGCCCATGTCGGTGGGACTCTTGTACGGACAGGATCCGAAAATACGGGTCATGATGGCGTTGAGGACCCGGAAGATCTCCACGTCGCGGTTATAGTTGACGGCCGGCTTGCCGTAGGCCTCCAGATGGTAGGGGTCGATCATGTTCACGTCGGCCAGATCGGCGGTGGCGGCCTCGTAGGCCAGATTCACGGGGTGCTTGAGGGGGAGATTCCAGATGGGGAAGGTCTCGAACTTGGCATATCCCGAGGCCATGCCCCGCTTATGCTCGTGATAGAGCTGGGAGAGGCAGGTAGCCATCTTTCCGCTTCCGGGGCCGGGAGCGGTGACGATAACCAGGGAGCGGGAGGTTTCGATGTAGTCGTTGCGGCCGAAGCCCTCGTCGCTGACAATGCGGTTTACGTCCTTGGGATAGTTGTCGATGTTGTAGTGGCGGTAGACCTTGACCCCCAGGGCCTCCATGGTCTTCTTGAAGGCGTCGGCGGCGTGCTGGCCGGTATAGCGGGTCATGACCACGCTTCCCACGTACAGCCCAACCTGGCGGAAGCTGTCGATGAGGCGCATGACCTCGCGGTCGTAGGTGATGCCCAGATCCCCGCGGTACTTGTTGTTCTCAATGTCGGCGGCGTTGATGCAGATGACCACCTCGGCCTGATCCTTCAGGGCGCAGAGCATCTGGAGCTTACTGTCGGGCTTGAAGCCGGGCAGGACGCGGGAGGCGTGGAAATCGTCGAAGAGCTTCCCGCCGAACTCCATGTAGAGCTTGCCGCCAAAGGTCTCGATCCGCTCGCGGATCTTGGCGGACTGGAGACGGATGTACTCCTCGTTGGAAAAGCCCTCGCGCAGGCCCGCGGTCTTGGATTCTGTTTGCATCAGATCACCCCCATATTCTGTACGCCGCGTTCACGGCGGTTTCAAACACACCTTGTATTATAACACAGATCCGGATTTTTTTCAACATTTTTTCGGGATTTTTTTGGGGAATGGGGAGAGAAAATTTCACGTCAAAAGGAGCCGCCGCCCGCAGGCAACGGCTCCGAAGGGGGAGGAAATTACTCTTCAAAGATGCGGAGTACGGGGCGGCCATCCTGCATCCTCCAGATGGTGTCGAAGTTGAATTCGGAGAAGTCGGACTTCTTGTAGGAGGCGGTGGGGTCGAGGGTGTAGCAGTCCAAGGGGCCGACCTTGCGGTTGTCGCAGGTCATGATCTCACAGAGCTTTTCCGCACCGATCTTTCGGGAGAGCTCAGCCTCCAGCAGCATGAGCTCCTCGGCGGTCATGGTCGGATCCTTGATATACATGACCATTTCGGGATTGAATTCTCCCATCAGGAAGGCGGGATCCATATGCTCAAAATCAAAGCCGAAATACGTGACCGCTTCGCCAAGGGTCTTCGAGATATACCAGCTTCTGAATTTGGCGCACAGGAACGCCGCTTCGTCTTTACCGGATACAGAACCATTGACCTTCTTCCAATCGTCGGGCAGAGGATCATCCTCGCCCAGTCCGTGGGTAGTGCGGTAATATTTTTCATATACGGTAAAGAACTGGGATTCGGTCATCAGTCGATGCAGAAGATGAATATGCCCCCACAGATCTCCCTTGGTGACATGATCCGTATCGGTGGTCACGTTACAAGCCTCGGTATAGGAGGTGACGACAGTATAGGCATCCCCTGCCAGACCGCCCAGCAGACAGTCATAGGGAGAGGAGTCCAGCTCATCAAGACCCGTGACCGTCATGGTGACGTTCTGCACGTAACAGCTATCCAACAGCTCCGCGTCACCGATCAGACCGCCCGCTTTGATATACACGGGGGCTTTATCCGCTTCCCCGCGGGTATATCCGGAGACGGTAATGGTGGAATCCTTCACATAGCACCCCGCCAGATATTTGGCGCGGCCGGCGATGAAGCCAGCGCTGAGGGAGGAAGCGTTGGAGATCGTCATGCGGGCGTTCTCAATACCCAGATTGGAGATCATACCGCGGTAGGGGGTCTCCACGGCGTATTCTCCGCCGCAGTAGCCGAACAGGCCTGCCCATACGGGCTTGACCTTCTGTGTTTCAATGTTGTAAATGGTGGGTAACACTTCATAGTAGGTATAGGAGAGGGGTACACCGTTCGCGATCTGCTCGCTGATCATGATCTCGGGCGTCTCCTGCTCCACCTCAATGACTAAGCCCCGAATCACATGCCCGTTGCCGTCAAACTGTCCCGTAAAGGGCTCCTGACGGGTGCCGATGGGGTCGAAGGGGGACGCCCCATCGGGAAAGGTCAGGTCGTTCATCAAGATATACTTGCCGTCGAGGTCGTTACGAACATTGTCCAGATCCTCCACGGTGTAGATGCCCACCCAGCCCTCGGGGACGGTCTCCTGCCGCTCGCTCTCGGAGAGGAAGGGGAGGTTGAGCATTCCCCGCAGGGAGGGGACGGCGGCGAAGACGGTGAGGGTCACGAGGCAGACGCACAGGGTAGCGGCCAGGACAGCCACCAGGATACGGCGGCCGCGCCCCTTGCGGGTGGCTTGCGGGATATACGCCGTAGCCGAGGCCACGGTCTTGGGGTCGAGATCCCCGAGGGCGGTAAAGAGCCGCTCGGCTCGCTCGGTTTGGTTTTGTTTCATGGGATTTCTCCTTTCCGTATGGATGGTTACAGGCTCACGCCCCGCTCCTCCAGATGCTCCCGCAATCTCTCGCGGAGGCGGTGGAGGCGGACCCGCACCGTACCGTGGCGCAATCCGAGACTGACTGCGATGGCCTCGGTAGGCTCACCGTCGTAGTAGCGGCGCACCATGATGGCGCGGTCCTCCTCGGAGAGGCTGTCGAAGAAGCTCTGAAGCGCCTCGCGGAGGGTCAGATCGTCGGCGGGATCGGGGGTGTCTGTGTCGGGTAAGCACTCGGCCAGCTCGTCGAGGAGGACGGTCCCCTCACACCTGCGGCCCTTGGCTCCCCGCTTGCGGAGGCAGCTCACCGCGATGTTGCGGGTGACCTTGCCTACGTAGGCCATGAGGGAGGCGGGGCGGTTGGGAGGGATGGTGTTCCAGACCGCTAAGTAGGTATCGTTGACACATTCCTCGGCGTCCTCGCGACTTCCCAACAGGTTCAGGGCGATGCGGTGGCAGAGCTTCCCATAGTGGGTCTGTAGCAGGGCCAGTCCTTCCTCGGAGCGGGCGAAGAGGCGGTCGATGATGGTGCTGTCGGTGTCTGTGTCGGCGGACCGGATATCCGCCTCGGGGCTGTGGTATTGGTTCACGGGGTCGTGCACGGCCTTGCCTCCTTTGCTTTGAGATCTCACCCATACAGTCGCATACGGATGCCTATATGTTACACCATGGGCGAAAATTTGTCAAGTGAAATAGAAAAAACCGCTTTTGGCGGCTTGTCTTTATGGTTTTGTCCTATTGCATTCATGCCCGGATTGTGATATAATGTAGCATAACTATTTATACCATCTCAAGAAAAGAGGTAACATACAATGAGCAACGCAAAGATGAAGGTCGGCGTGGTAGGCGCCACCGGCATGGTGGGACAGAGATTCCTTACCCTGCTCCACGAGCATCCCTACTTTGAGGTCGCCGCCTTGGCCGCCTCTCCCCGCTCCGCAGGCAAGACCTATGCCGAGGCCGTGGGCAGCCGCTGGAAGCTGGACATTCCCATGCCCGAGGAGTACAAGGACATGATCGTCCTGGACGCCGAGGCGGATATCGCCGCCATGAAGGAGAAGTGCGCCTTCGTGTTCTGCGCCGTGGATATGAAGAAGGACGAGGTCAAGGCCCTGGAGGAGAAGTACGCCCGCGCCGAGATCCCCGTAGTCTCCAACAACTCGGCCCACCGCTGGACCCCCGACGTCCCCATGGTGATCCCCGAGATCAACCCCGAGCATCTGGCCGTCATTGAGGCACAGAAGGCAAGACTGGGCACCAAGAGAGGCTTCATCGCCGTCAAGCCCAACTGCTCCATCCAGTCCTACGTCCCCGCTCTGACCCCTCTCATGAAGTTCAAGCCCACTCTGGTGGTGGCGACCACCTACCAGGCCATCTCCGGCGCCGGTAAGACCTTCAAGGAGTGGCCCGAGATGATCGACAACGTCATCCCCTACATCGGCGGCGAGGAGGAGAAGTCCGAGCAGGAGCCTCTGCGCGTTTGGGGCAAGGTGGAGAACGGCGTCATCGTCAAGGCCGACGCTCCCCTCATCACCACC
>JAGAIH010000353.1 GCA_017626655.1 Clostridia bacterium
ACATATTTGACCCAAAAAGGAGACCGCCATGCACCCCATTCTTACATCCTGCTTCCCTCTCGCCCTGGGTACCGCTCCCTTTGGCACGGGGATCCCCCGCGACACTGCTTTCTCAATTCTGGACGCCTTCACCGACCTGGGCGGCAACCTCATCGACACCGCCGCCGTCTACGGCATGGGGGTCTCGGAACAGACCCTGGGGGAGTGGATGCGCCTGCGTGGGAGCCGTCACCGCGTATTGATCTCCACCAAGGGCGGCCACCCTTCCCTCCCCGATTGGTCGCGGCGCATCACCGAGGGGGATATCCGCGCCGATATGGAGGCGTCTCTCCGCTTCCTCGGTACCGACCACGTGGATATCTACTTCCTCCACCGCGACGACGAATCCAAGCCCGTGGAGGCCATCATGCCCATTCTGGACGCCCTTGTCCGCGAGGGCAAGACCCGCCTCATCGGGGCCTCCAACTGGACGGTGGCGCGGATCGACGAGGCCAACGCCTTCGCGAAGGCCAACGGCATGGCAGAATTTTCGGTGAGCCAGATCTTCCATAACGCCGCCTTCATCAACAAGGAAGGGGTCTACGATCAGACCCTGGTAGCCATGGACCCCGCCGAGCATGAGGGCTACGCCGTAAACGGGATCCCCGTCATGGCCTACACCGCACAGGCGCAGGGATTATTCTCCCATATCCGCGACAAGGGCTACGAGGGGCTTTCGGACAGTATGGTCCGCACCTACCTGAATCCCGCCACCCGCAAGCGGGCCGAACGGATCCTGGCGGTCTCTTCCGAGAAGGGGCTGTCTCCCACAGCGGTCTCTCTGGCCTACCTGCTCGGTGACCGCAAAGTCAAGACCTTTCCCGTCCTGGGCATCTCCCGCGCGGAGCGGCTTACCGAGGCTATGGAGGTGTTTCGGCTGGGAGAGCGGGAGCTGGCGTATCTGCTGGACGAATAGAAAAACGAGCCACCTTTTTCCAGGTGGATCGCTTTTTATGATATGTGCGTCGAAGGAGCCTGCTTTACTGGATCGGTATATCGAACTTCGCCAGCTTATCGAACAGGACCTCCTCCTCGGTGGGGGCGTCGGCGGCGGCCTCGATGCGGCGGCGGATGGCCAGCATACGCTCGTCGGTCTCGCGGATCACGGCGGCGCAGTCCCGCAGCTCGTCCATGATGGCCTGCTCGTCGGGGATCTCCTGCTTGTACTTCATCTGATGCTCCAGGCTGGCCCAGAAGTCCATGGCGATGGTGCGGATCTGGACCTCCACCTTCATGGGCTTTTTGTGGTTGGTCAGGAAGACGGGCACCTCCACGATGAGGTGGAGAGAGCGGTAGCCGTTGTCCTTGGGATGCTCGATGTAGTCTTTTTTCTCGATGAGGGTGATATCGTCCTGGCGGAGGAGGGCGTCGGCGATGAGGTAGATATCGTCGATGTAGGAGCAGATGACCCGAATGCCCGCCATATCGTGGATATGCTCCTCGATGGCGGTGAGGGAGAAGGGCAGGCCCTTGCGTTCCAGCTTGTCCATGACGCTCTCGGTGCGCTTGAGGCGGGTGGAGATGGAGGCGATGGGGTCGCGGTTGTATTCCAGCTTGAATTCGGTATCAAGCACTTCAAATTTGGTTTGGATCTCCTTGAGGGCGCAGGAGTAGAGCATCTGTAGCTCCTTGTACTGCACCATGGACCACATCATGGTCTTGGCGCGGTCGTAGAGGGCGTCCATCATGCCGCCGTTGGCCAGGAGCTTGGCCAGCTGCTCGGGAGGCAGGGCGGGGAAATTGGTATTTTGAAACATGGGGGTATCCTTTCTTTTTATCTTTCATGGGGTATTGTATTTCAAATTTGGGTTTGTCGGGGTGTTTAGGTTGGCAAAAACACCTGTAG